>JAFZUD010000134.1 GCA_017618495.1 Bacilli bacterium
CCGCTCGACCACATGAGGCTCTCAGCGAAGGTTGGGCTCATGAGGAGGATGTCGTCGCCATCTAAGCTGACATAGGTCGAATCAGCGGCGTCGAGTTCGATTGGCATCGTGACATAGTACCAATCGTACTGGCTGAGAATGCCAGGCTCGAAGGTTGGGACTGGAGTGTGGTTGGCACCCTCGGTGTAGGTACCCTGATAGCCATTGCCATCAGAGAGTTTGGCAAGGATGAAGTTGTCTGGATTGCCATTATCGTCGACGGCGTAGAGATCGTCTGGATCATAAATGACCGTGTATCTGGCGTTATGGAGAACTTTCCATAAACGCTGGTCTCTGCCATTGTCATCCTCATAATGGACATCGATGGTGAAGTTCTGTGGATCGTCGAGAAGCGGCTCAAGGAAGGCCTCCATCTTGATCTGGTCGTTGCTAAGGACGGTGACGTCGAGCTTGGTCACAAGACCGCCAGCGGTGACGGTGATGTAGAAGGTTCCGACCTCAGAGCCTTTGACCTTATGGCCATCGATGGTGATGGACTTGGCGTTGGTGCTGAGTTCGAAGTTTTTGTCGGTAGAACCGTCGCTATACTCGATGGTGATGAAGTTATCAAGGTTAAGGAAGATGTTTTCCTGAAGGAAAGGAATCTCCTTTTCACGCTTGATCTTGGATGGATCCTTATCGACTGCAGAGGTCGATGCGGAACCCTCATTACCACTAATGCTACTGTCGCTTGGTGGTACACAGGAGCCTAACATTGCGAGTGCAGCTGTGGACATAAGCATTAGCTTGGTTGCAAATTTTTTCATAGTTGTCTGCTCTCCTTTCTTGAAAGAGTGAGGTTAATATAGAACACATAAGCCAATTTTCAATAATTATTTTATTTTAAATAAAAAGGCGGACTCGGCTCATGGGGCCTTTTTTAAAAAGGCGGGACCACCGCAACTGCAGGTTTCTAGACATTTTGAGGTCTTTTTCCGCCTTTGTAAGCGGTTTCACTTTATCGTCAAGATAAATTCAGCGCCGATGAATCCGCCTTTACGATTGTCCAAAAATCGGTAAGAAATTCTCAAATGAGACACGCATATATGGAAAACGCGTGGGCGCGCTTTTCGCATTTAGGGACTATCAAAAGGAGCCCGAAATAGAGTAATATGATTCAGTCAAATGGCACCAAAAAGCATCTACGAACAAGTGGCCGAAACGGTTAAAAGAATGCCTTTCGCAAAGGCGATCGTTTTCGAAAACAAGAAATACAATTACCGTCAATTTGGAAGGGAAATATTGAAGGCGGCAGGAAGGCTTTCCGCGATCGGAATCAAGCCTCGCGACGTCGTCACCGTCCTTCTCCCGAACTGCCCTGACAGCGTTTTCATTTTCTATGCCTTAAGCGCGATCGGCGCGATTGCCTATAACATCCATCCTCTCACCCCTGGGCCAACCGTGGCGAAGATGATGAAGAAGGTCAAATCCAAGTATTGCGTTTCATTGATCAACACTGCCCACGAGTTATGGGAATCGATGCCAAACGATGTCAAAGTTATTGGCGTCAATCCATACGTCGGAATCAGCTTCTTCAAGGCCTCCTACCTCAACTACTTAGGCAGGAACACCGAAGGGGTCATAAAGTATTGGAAAATCAAAGGAACCCCTGCAATTCCGCTATATTCCCCGAAAGAAGAGAAGGAAGACGCCGTCTATCTCAACACCGGCGGAACCAATGGAGAACCTAAAGTCGTCCGCATTTCAAATGAGTCAATGAACCATATCGGTTTGAACTCATACCAACTCATCGGAGGCAAGGTCACCGACATCAGCATCATGACCGCTGTCCCAATGTTCCACGTCCTTGGTTTAGGCATGGCCATCCATGTTCCTTTCGCTATGGGCGGAAGCGCCTGCCTCATCCTCAAGTTCAATACGAAAGAGGCCATCAACCAGATGAAGAAAGGCAACGCCACCGTCATCATTGGCGTACCTGCCTTATATAACGCATTACTCAGCCGTGACAAATTCTATGGTCCTCATTTAAAGAAACAGATCGTTGCCTATCTTGGTGGCGATTCCTGCCCAATGAGTCTCATCGAAAGATGGAACGGCGCGATGGAGAAATACGGCTCAAAAGCCAGGCTCTATGTCGGTTATGGCTTAACTGAGACTAGCACCGCTTGTAACGTCAACACCTTTGGCGGCCGTAACAAATATGGCTCCGTCGGTAAGCCTCTCCCAGGCGTTCTCAATAAGATCGTCGACCCAGAGACCGGAGAAGAACTCCCAGCCGGCAAATATGGCGAGATCCTCATCGGAGGACCGTCCGTCATGACTGGTTACTATGGCGACGAAGAACTTAATAAAAAGACCTTATTCTTTGATGAAGAAGGGAATCCATGGCTCCACACGATGGACTATGGCTGCATCGATGAGGATGGCTACCTCTACTTCAAGCAAAGACTAAGGAGAATCGTCAAGATCAACGCCGAAACCCTTTGCCCAAGCGATGTCGAGGAGGTCGTCAATTCCCTCCCTGGCATCTATGAGTCATATTGCTATGGCGTACCAAATAGCCGCAAAGGGAACGTCTTTAGACTCATCGCCGTCATCAGAAGAGGCGATCATCCATGGTCCGAGGAAGAAGCCGAGAAAGCCATCAAAGAAGCGATAGCAAAATCGCTTCCTCCAACCTACTTCCCAGACAAGATCATCTTCATGAAGAGACTTCCTAGAACCCCAATAGGAAAGATAGACATCTCTCAAATCGAGGGAGCAGAAGTCAGATAATCTCGCCCGCATCGCTATTTTAGCGATTTAATGCCACTTGTCTTTTTAAAGTGGTAAACTTACCACCGACACGTTTTTTATTATGACCTGGTTTTACGAATTCTTACATTGGCTGACTGGAAAGATGGAAGAACCACACATGTTCGGTTGGTTCCACCTCATGATGATCGCGATTGTCATCGCCACAACTGTCCTCTATATCATCCTTTGGCGCAAAGCCGACGAGAAAACATATAGGAAGGTCATCTTCTGGTCTTGGATCGTCCTTGTCGCTTTGGAACTCCTTAAGCAGCTCACGATCAACTTCGTCTATAACGAAGCAGACCCTTCCTTATCGACCTTCGAATACTATTGGGACCACTTCCCATTCCAGTTCTGCGCGGTTCCTTTATACACCTACCCTCTTGTCGCCTTCCTTCCAAACAAAGGAAAGGTCTCAAATTTCATTTGGGAGAGCTTAGTGGGTTTCACCGCTTGCTTCATCACAATCGGTGGTTTGGCCACCCTCATCTATCCTGAGCAAGCCCTCATCGACACCATCGTCATCAACATCCAAACCCTCACTTACCATGGTCTCATGATCGTCGTTGGAATATACACCGCAGTGTGGCTTGGAAAGAGGTTTAACCTCAAAATCTACAGCAAAACCCCTGTGCCTTTCCTTGCCTTCATCGTTGTTGCAATGATTCTTAATGTCACTTTCGTCAAGAGCGGAATCACTGGTGGTTCTACCTTCAACATGTTCTTCATCTCCCCTTACTTCCCATGCACCTTGCCAGTATTGTCCGAGATATACCCTGTCGTTCCTTATCCAGTCTTCCTTCTCCTTTATGTCTTTGGCTTCATCACTTTGGGATTCATCTTCTTCGAGATCCTCTACTGGACCTTATGGGTCATCAGAAAGCTAGAGCCAAAGAAAAAAACGGAGACAGTTACCGAACAACCATAAACGGCGGTTATGCCGTTTTTTTATTACTTTCCTTTAGGAAGATATACCTCAATGCTAAGATATTGAGGCTAGGAGACACTCTATGAAACACTGCCCTACTTATACGAAGATCCTTCCTTATCTTGACCAGATGAGGAGGCTAAGGACCACCACATCAATCATCTATTACGACCTCGCCTGCGTTGCAGGAAAAGACGCGATCAAAGACGAATCGGAGCTTCTTAACCACTGGTTCGCCGAACTTGCCAAAATCTCCCAAGACGAGGAATTCATCAAGCTCGTCAAAGAAGGCATGAGCGATAAAGAAGCGAACCTCATGGAGAAGCGACTCTTTGAGAACCTCTACAAAGACGTCAAGTTCCTAGAGAACTTCACTCTCGAAGAATACCTCGAATACAGAAACATCATCTCCGACTGCAACGAGCAATGGAGAATCTGCCGTCCAAACAACGATTTCAAAGGCTGGCTCCCTTACTGGAAGAAACAAGTTGAGTCTTCGAGAAAAGTCGCCAGAAAGATGATGAAAGAAGGCCAGACCCCTTATGACACCTGCCTCGACGCTTATGAGCCAGGAAACAATGAGGCCTTCATCGATTCCATCTTCAATCCATTGAAGGACACCCTTATTCCTTTGCTTAAGAAAGCCAAAGAGAAGCAGAAATCATTCAATATCCCTGCTCTTAAGCCTTATGACAAGATCAAACAGAAAGAGATGTCCTTAAGGATGCTTAAGGCTATCCACTACGATTTGAATAAAGGCGCTCTCATGGAATCCGCCCACCCGTTCAGCGACGCTTTAGCGAAGAACGACGCGAGAGTCACCACGAAATTCCTCATCGAAGACTGGAGAAGCAATGTCTTTACTTGTCTCCACGAAGGCGGCCACGCCCTCGAGTTCCAGAATTGGAGCGAAGAGATGTTCGAGAACCATGTCGAGAATATGGCTACAAGCGCGATCTGCGAGACCCATAGCCGTTTCTTCGAGAACATCATCGGAAGAAGCAAAGCCTTCATGCCAATCCTTCAGAAAGAAGCCGCTGAAGCTCTCGATCCAGAGTTAGGAAAGATTCCTGCCGAGGACTTCTACCACCTCATGAATGAGATCCAGCCATGGCTCATTAGATGCGAAGCGGATGAGCTCTCATATTGCCTCCACATCATCATCCGTTATGAGATCGAGAAAGACCTCATCAACGGCAAGATCGAGTGTGAGGATGTCCCTGCTATCTGGAAACAGAAATACCACAACTACCTCGGTGTTGAAGTCACCGATGACAAGAATGGCTGCATGCAGGATACCCATTGGTCCGAAGCCTTATGGGGCTACTTCCCTTCCTACGCCTTAGGAAACCTCTATGGCGCGATGATCAAAGAGAGAATTGAGAAAGAGATGGACTTCGAAGGCGCCATCAAGAATAACGAGATCAACAAGATCGTCGAATGGATGAGGGAGAACGATTACTGCTATGACTACCTCAAACCAAATGATTGGATCATGAAGGTTGTCGGCAAGCCATTAAGCGCTGAGCCGTATATCAAATACCTCAAAGAAAAGTTCGAATAAAATTAAAAAGGTCTGCGATTTGCAGGCCTTTTTTGAATTTTTGATTAACGTTCCTCGCGGAAGTAGTTAACACCAAGCGATCCTGGAGGCAGGACGTTTTTCTTTCCGATTATCGAGGTGAAGATGAGAACGAGGATGGTGATGACGTATGGAACGATCTTGAGGAGTTCCATCTCAACGAAGCCGATGCCAGGAACGGTGTATGGGAGGGTGAGAAGGAAGCCGAAGGCGATGGAGCCGATGATGGCGAGAAGAGGATTCCAGACGGTGAAGATGACAAGAGCAAGAACCATCCAGCCTAAGCCTTGGAGGGTGGCGCTGTTCTCCCAGGTTCCGCCGACGTGGGACATGGTGTAGAAGAAGCCGCCGAAACCAGCGATGGTGCAGCCAATGGTTGTGGCGATGTATTTGTACTTGTCGGTGTTGATGCCAGCCGCGTCAGCGGTAGCAGGATTCTCGCCGATCGCTCTGATCGATAAGCCGATTCTGGTTCTGTTAAGAACGAGGAAGGCGACGACCGCCAAAGCGAAGCAGATGTAGACGAATAAGCCGTTTCCTAGGAGAAGCGTGCCAGTCTGTCCAAAGGCAGCCTCATCATATGGGAGGTGGAAACGGATGATCTTACTGGCAACGGTGAAAAGCGGCTTGTTCTCAGTGGTTCTGATAAGACCCATGATGAAGTCAGCGAAGCCCGCACCAAAGGTGGTGAGAGCCAAACCGGTAACGTTCTGATTGGCTTTGAGGGAGGTCGTAAGGAAGGAGAAGAGTAATCCTGAAAGACCTGCGAAGATAGCGACGAAGACGATGACGAAGAGCATCAGCAAGAGATAGGAGACAAGGTTTCCGAAGGAGAAGCTTATCTCGTCGATATTGATTGGAAGAGCCTGGTAGACGGTCTTCATGTAGACGAGCGCACCAACCGCGCCACCGGCAGCGCCGATGCACATGACGCCTGGAATACCGAGGTTGAGGTTTCCGGCCTTTTCGTTGATGGTTTCACCAATGCAGCCGAACAAGAAGATGACGGCGAGAGAAATGGCGTCGATTAAGGCGACTAATACCCAAGAGTTACCCATTTTACTTGACCTCCTCTTCTTCTACTGCCGCTTCTGCTTCTGGCGGTAGTTTGACTTTCTCAACTTTGGAAGTGAAAAGGCTCTTGATGAACTCAGTGATCTTCATTTCCTTTCCACCCTTGTTGATAAGAAGCTTATATTCGACGAAGAATTCGCATCCGATGATGAAGAAATAGATGAGACCGATGATGAGGTTTGGAGTGGCGTCATTCATGATGTTGTTGTCGCTTTGGACCTTGGTCATGCCTCTAGTGATGAAGACGATGAAGAAGGAAGTCCCAGCAGCGATGATTGGATTGAATTTGGCAAGCCAAACCGCCATGATCGCGGTGAAACCCATGTTGTTGCCGGTCTCAGGAGTGACGGTGAAGTCGACGCCGCAAGCAAGCAAGCAGCCGATGAAGCCGCAAAGAGCGCCGGAAACGACAATGGTTCTGATGATGACCTTCTTGACGTTGATGCCAACGTAACGGGCGGTATTCATGGATTCGCCAACGACGCTAAGCTCATAGCCATGCTTGCTGAACTTGAGGTAGTAGACCATGAAGCCAAGAAGGACGGCGATGATGATAATGATGAGCAAGCTGCCATTGAATAGCTGTGGGAAGTGAGCGTCATCGATTCTTGGGATGACGTGCGACCCGATTGGATATTTGAACATGATGTAGGCGTTAACTAAACCAACGGAAACGTAGTTCATCATGAGGGTGAAAAGCGATTCGTTGGTGTTGAACAAAGCCTTGAAGATGGCTGGAATAGCGGCCCAGACGGCACCAGCGAGGATGGCAGATGGGATCATGATGAGGAGAACGACCGCATCAGGATAAACGCCGCCAAGATTGATCATCAAGATAACGGAAACCAAAGCGCCGATGATGATCTGACCATTACCGCCAAGGTTCCAGAATTTCATTTTGAAGGATGGGATGAGAGCGAGGCCGACGCCTAAGAGAAGCACGCCATCGCGAAGGAAGTCCCAGATTCTCTTCTCGGTTCCGAACGAACCGACGAACATCGAGCCGATCGCGTCGAATGGGTTGACGCCATATGAGATGGTCAAAATGAGAAGGCCGATGAAAAGGGCAACGATGATGAAGCCGAATCTGATCAAAATGGATTGCCAAAGAGGCATATCAAAACGTTTTTCAACGTGGAAGAGCTTGCTCTTTTCTTTTTTCGCTGTCATTTTCTCAGGCATTCTCTTTTACCTCCTCTCCCTTTTCTTTTTCTTCTTCGTCTTCGATTCTGGTCATGAGCAAACCAACTTCTTCTTTGGTTGTCGTTCTGGCATCGACGATGCCGGTGACCTGACCTTGGCACATGACAAGGATGCGGTCGCAGAGGGCGAGAAGGACATCAAGGTCTTCGCCGACGAAGATAACGGCGCTCCCCTCCTCTTTCTCTTTGTTGAGGAGGTTATAGATGAGGTAAGAGGAATTGATATCAAGTCCGCGGACCGGATAGGCGGCCATAAGGACTTTTGGCGAAGAGGCGATTTCTCTTCCGACGAGGACTTTTTGGACGTTTCCGCCAGAGAGTTTTCTAACTGGTGTATGAAGGTTTGGAGTGACGACATCGAGTTCGTTGACGATCTCTTCAGCAAGGGCTTCAGGTTTCTTTCTGTTGAGCCTTGAGCCTTTGCCTTTGCGGTAGCTGCGAAGCATCATGTTGTCGACAAGGTCCATATTTCCGACTAGGCCCATGCCAAGACGATCTTCAGGAACGAAGGAAAGACGAACGCCGAGTTCGCGGATCTTGCGTGGATTGAGGTTCTTGAGGTTATAGACTTCATCCTCATTGAAGAGGACTTTTTCGGTGTTGACGAGCTCTTTGATCTTTTTGATGCTCATGCCGGCGAAGGAGACTGGGGTTCCGTCTTCATAGTGGAACGCTCCATTCTTGGCCATGGTGACGACCTCGCGGAAGGTCTTATGGAAGAAAGAGACCGGAAGGTTCTTCTTTGGGCGGTTGAAGATGACGTCGCCCTTGTATCCTGGCTTAAGACCGGCGATGGCTTCGAGAAGCTCACGCTGACCGCTGCCAGCGATGCCGGCGATGCCAAGGATCTCGCCTGAACGGGCGATGAAGCTGACGTCGTTGACGACTTTGGTGCCGTCCATGTTGCGGAGATTGAGGTGCTCGACAAGGAGACGATCCTGAACGTTAACAGGTTCGGTACGATCGATATTGAGGGTGGTTTTCTTACCAACCATCATTTCGGTGAGTTTGTTTTCATTGGTCTCACTGGTTTTTACGGTGGCGATATATTGGCCTTTGCGGAGGATGGCGACTCTGTCAGAGATCTCCATGACCTCGTTAAGCTTGTGGGTGATGATAATGATGGTCTTTCCGTCTTCTCTCATGTTCTTGAGAACGGCGAAGAGGTTTCTGATCTCAAGAGGAGTGAGAACGGCGGTTGGCTCATCTAGGATGAGGATCTCAGCGTCTCTATAAAGGACCTTGATGATCTCAAGGGTCTGTTTCTCAGAAACGGAAAGCTCATAAACCTTTTTGGCGAGGTTCAGTTCGAAGCCGTACTTGTCGGAGGGATTGACAGTAGCCTTCACACTGGCCATCCACGCATCAATCTTCATGTTACCCCGATAGCCATACTCATCGACATATACCTGTCGTCCGGTCTGCTTGTAGTAAGAAC
>JAFZUD010000015.1 GCA_017618495.1 Bacilli bacterium
AACGAGATCATCCCAACCTACAAGATGGTCGATACCCTCCACACCGGAGAGTACATCGCTTACCTCTATTCCACATACCAGAACCTCGTTAACCCAAGCTTCAAGAACGAATCCCGCTTGACCAACAAGAAGAAGATCGTTGTCCTTGGCGCTGGCCCAATCAGAATCGGACAGGGCGTTGAGTTCGACTACTCAACCGTCCACGCCGTTCAGACCATCAAGCGCGCTGGATACGAAGCCATCATCATCAACAACAACCCAGAGACCGTCTCCACTGACTACACCACCGCTGACAAGCTCTACTTCGAGCCTCTCACCGTGGAAGACGTCATGGCCATCATCAACTATGAGAAACCAGAAGGCGTCATCGCCTGCTTAGGCGGACAAACCGCCATCAACCTCGCTGATCCTCTTGCTGCCAGAGGCGTCAAGATCATCGGCACCGACTGCGAAGCCATCGACAAGGCCGAAGACAGAGACCTCTTTGAGAAGGTTTGCAAATCCCTTAACATCCCTCAGCCAGACGGAACCGCTGTCACTTCGATTCCAGAAGGCATCAAAGCCGCTTCAAGAATCGGATATCCAGTCCTCGTCAGACCTTCCTTCGTTCTCGGTGGCAGAGCCATGCAGATCGTCAATGACGAGAACGGCTTAAAGCACTACCTCAAGACCGCTGTCGAAATCGATGAGGACAAACCAGTCCTCGTTGACAAATACATCGTCGGTAAGGAAGTCGAAGTCGACGCTATCTGCGACGGCATCGACGTCTTCGTCCCAGGTATCATGGAACTCGTTGAGAGAACGGGCATCCACTCTGGCGACTCTATCTCCGTCTATCCTTCCTTCTCGATCAGCGACAAGGTCAAAGGCATCATCCTTAGCTATGCTAAGCAGTTAGGTCTTGGCATTGGCATCAAAGGCTTATACAACATTCAGTTCATCGTCGACAGAGAAGAGAAAGTCTACATCATCGAAGTCAACCCACGTTCATCAAGAACCGTCCCATTCCTTTCTAAGGCCACCGGATACTCTTTAGCGGATATCGCTACCGAGGTCATCCTTGGCAAGAGCCTTAAGGAACAGGGCATCTTCGGAATCTACCCAGAAGAGAAGAAGAGATACTACGTCAAAGTCCCAGTCTTCAGCTTCAATAAGATCAAAGGACTCGATGCTTATCTCTCCCCAGAGATGAAATCCACTGGCGAAGCCATCGGTTATGATGACAAACTTAATAGAGCCCTCTACAAAGCCTTACAGGCTGCTGGAACCAAGCTCCAGAACTACGGAACCGTCTTCGTCACCGTCACCGACGAGGACAAAGATGAAGCTCTCCCACTCGTTAAGAGATTCTACGACCTCGGCTTCAACATCGAGGCCACCAGCGGAACCGCCTCATTCTTAAAGGAACACGGAATCAGAACCCACGTCCTCAAGAAGATCAAAGAAGGAAGCAACGAAATCCGCGACTCCATCAGACAAGGACACATCGCCTACGTCATCAACACCGCGAAGGTTGGTGAGAAAGCCTCTGAGTCCGATGGCTACCAGATCAGAAAGTACGCGATTGAGAGCAACGTCACGATGTTCACCTCGCTTGACACCGTGAGAGTTCTCCTCGACGTCTTAGAGGAAACCACCATCACCATCTCCACCATCGACGCCTAAGGAAGTAACAATGAAGAGAAGCCTATTTGAAATCGAAAAGAACATCCCTCTCACGAAAGATGTTTTTGAGATGGTCTTAAATGGAGATACCTCGGGTATCACCAACGCAGGCCAATTCGTCAACATCC
>JAFZUD010000135.1 GCA_017618495.1 Bacilli bacterium
GGGCAAATACATTGTCGGCGAAGAAATCGACGATGCTGAATTCAATGGTCCAACCAACGGTGTCGCTACCGATGAGAAGATCCCATTCGATGAGAATTCCGTCCTTGATTACGGATACTGCACCGAATTCATCCTTCAGCTTCTTGTCTCGAAGTGCGATCCAAAGGCCTTCGACCTCAAAGAGATGATCCATTTCTTAGAGGGTATTGGCGATTCCATCGTCGCCCTCAAACAGAAGACCATCGTTAAGGTCCACGTCCACACCAAAGAGCCATGGAAAGCCATCCAATACGCTCAAAAGTTCGGCGAATTCGTCACTTTCAAGATGGAGAACATGTCCATTCAACATAACGAAAAGCTTCTCAAAGAGATGCCAATCGAGGAAGAAAAGCCAACTGAGCACATCGTGGCCAACGAAAAGCGCCAGGAAGTTCAGATCGTCGCTGTTTCCCCATCCTCAAGCATCACCGAGCTCTTCCTCAACATGGGTGCCAACCAGATCGTCTCTGGCGGTCAGACCATGAACCCAAGCGCCGATGATTTCATCAAAGCCTTCGACGCCGCTAACGCTGACAACATCATCGTCTTCCCAAATAACGGCAACATCATCCTTACCGCTGAGCAAGCCGCTAAGCTCTATACCAAGAGCAAGGTCTATGTTCTTCACTCCAAGAGTGTCGTCGAAGCCTATAGCGCGCTCTCAATGGCCTTCTTCGATGGTCAGAACATCGAGGACTGCATCGAGGAGATGACTGAATCCATGAAAGGAGTCGTTTCTGCAGAGATTTCCCCAGCAATTCGCGACTCTTTGAACAATGGCATTGCTATCAAGAAGGGTGATTACATGGGTATCCTCAAGAACAATATCGTCTCTTCTTCCCCAGATATGATGGCGACCATTAAGGAACTCCTTACCAAGGTCCCAGAAATCGAAGAGAAGTCAGTCTTTACCATCTTCTATGGCGAGGATGCCGACGATAAGGTCAAAGAAGATCTCCAAGGCCTTGTGAAGAAAGACTTCCCTAACCTCGAGAGGGTCGAGATCGATGGCAGACAAAGCATCTACCCTCTCATCTTCGCTCTCGAATAAAAACAAAACGAACGACTAGGACCCGCTTGGGTCCTTTTCTTTTGCGTTTATGCTATAGTTTCTCTAATGAAGGCTTTGCTTATCTATTCCCATAACACCGGCTCTAACAAGAGGGGTTTTGCTAATAAGCTTTCTTATGTCAAAGAGAGGCTTTCGACCGTTTTCGATGTTCTCGAATGCGTCTGTACCCTCTCAAAAGAAGAGACAGCAAGACTCATCCACGAGAAGGGGAGTGAGTTCGATTCCCTCATCATCGTTGGAGGAGATGGCACTTTCAATAACGCTTTGACAGCAGTGATGGGATTAGAGAAAAGACCAACCATTGGCTACCTCAATTTCGGTACTTTAGGCGATGTTGGTAAGGCCTTAGGCCTTAAAAATGATTACAAGAAGGATCTCGAAATCATTTTAGAACAGGTTTCGAAAGACTACGATGTCGGCAAAGTCGTCTCTGATGACAATACCTATTATTTTGCATACACATGTTGCATAGGCGCGTATAGCGATATCCCATACTCCGTTGGGAGAAAGAGGAAAAGGCGGATTGGCAAACTCGCCTACTACGAGAAAGCGGTAGGGGAAGCTTTTAAGAAAACCCTCATCCGATACAAAGCCAAACTAGATGACAAAGTAGATATTGAAGGGGAATCCCCGTTCCTCATGATCATGAACGGAACCCATATGGCAGGATTCACCGTCAACAAGCAATGTGTCTATGATGATGGCAAATTTGAGCTATATGTCACAGAGAAGGGACCGTTCAATGGATTGCTTCACTACATTCCGCTCAAAAATGTACATCCTTTTACAATTGGCAAATGTTCAATAGACGCGCCTGCATCTGAATATTGGTGCCTTGATGGAGAGAAGGGACCTTCAGGAAAAATTACAATTGAAGTTTGCCCAAAAGCCATCAAAGCATACTCAAAACTCCGCTAAAACGATAAAAAAATATCAAATATCCCCCGCAAAAACCGATTATTTTGCTTTTTTTCTTAAAAAATTGGTCCTAATATTAGTACAAAGGGGAAATATATATGAAAAAATCAAAAGCTCCAATTTTTGTACTTGCGATTCTTTCAGTCGTCATGCTTGGCGCTGGTATCGCAGTCTACATCGTGGCCCCAAGTATGGCCGGTGGTTGGGCGGACACATTTAAAAACGCCGACCTCTTAGGCTCTCTTGGTGAATTGCCAGCCGTTTTCGGAACTCTCATGGGATTCGAGAACAAAGAACTTTTCACAAAGTTCGAAATCGGCGTTCTTATCATGGACGTCTTGATCCTTGTGGCCTTGGCAGTTCTTGTCATCATGTGGATCATCAACCTCATTCTTCTCATCGTTAAGAAGAAACCTATCCACTTAATTCCAAACCTCGCTTGGCTTCTTGCCTCAGGCGCTGCCGTCATCTTGTTGACCCTCGCCCTTGTCCCAGCCAAACAAGGTTCCTCCTTTGTTGGTGTCCTTTTCGAAGGATCCGGCATGGCAAAAGATGGCATGGTCTGGTATCACGATGCCTTAGGCGCCATCGGAAGCTCAATCTCTAGCGAATACGGCAAAGGCCTTGGCCTTGCTGCCGGACTTTTCATCCTTATCTTACTCGCCGCTTACATCCTTGGCCTCGTCGCCATCATCAAATCAACCGGCGCTCTTGCTAAAGAAAAGAGAAAGAAGAAAGTCGCCGATGAAGAAGGCGCTGACGAATACGAAGAAGACGAAGAAGAATGCGAATCCGAAGAAGAAGAGGATAAGCGTTCCGAGAAAGCTGGACCATACATCATCCAGAACTTCTATAATGGCGCTCCAATGCCATATTGCTACCCGCCTCACGAATGCCATTGCCATGAGCCAAAACCTGAGCCAAAACCTGAGCCAGAGCCAGAGCCATGCAAGTGCGAATGCTGCGAAGAAGAGGACAGGCCTCTTACCGCCAAAGAGCTTCGCGCCATCATCCGTGAAGAATTAGACGATCGCGAGCATCCAGAAGAGATCGAACCTCTTACCGATGAAAGAGCCCGCGAAGTCATCCAGGAAGAACTCGCTGATTACTACACTGGCAAAGACGAAGAAGAGCCAGTTGAAGAAGAAGCTGAAGACGTCATGACTGCCGATGATCTCAGAAAGATGATCAAAGAGGAAGTCGAAGGCGCCGTCAAACCAGCCGAAGGCCTTACCTCCGAAGAAGTTCGTGGCATCATCCGCGAAGAACTCGGTGCCGCTCCAAAAGCCGAAGAACCAAAAGACAACCTCTCCGCTGAGGAAGTCCGTTCCATCGTCGCCGAAGAGCTCGCCAAATATCTTCAGAACATCGCTGTTGTTGAAGAAGTCGAGCCAAAAGAAGAACCAGCACCTGAGCCAGAGCCAGAACCGGAGCCAGAGCCAGAGCCTGTGAAAGAACCAGAGCCAGAGCCAGCACCTGAGCCAGCCGCTCCAGTGATCCGTCTCTCCTTCGCCGAGAAAGTCACTGCTGCCCCTCAGGAAGTCAAAGACAACTACAACGACCTCAAAGCCTACGCCTTAGGCTATGGCCTTAAGAGCCGCGTTGCCAATGGTGGCGACACCTTCCGTCTCCACACCAAGACCTACTTCCGTATCAACATGGTCGGAAAAGGCCTCAAGCTCTACTACGCCCTCGATCCAAAGGATTACGAGAATTCCCCAATCCCAGTCCAGGACGTTGGCCACAAGAACCTCTACAAAGATATTCCTCTTTGCTTCAAGGTCAGAAGCGGCCTCTCCGTCAAGCGTGCCAAACAGCTCATCGATGATGTCTGTGGCAAAGCCGGCTTGACCGCTGGAGCTCCAGTCGACACCCGCGACTACGCTGCCGATCTCGTTAACTACGTTAGCGATGGCAGTAGCGCCGAGGACGACGAAGACTAATACCTAGTCTCCTATGAAGCGGGGTGTAAAAACCCCGCTTTTTCTTATGCGTTTTGGTATCTCCTTTGCTTTCTTTACGTTTCGTTCCTATAATGAAATCAACGAAATATGAAATGCAATAAATGCGGGACTGAGCATCCTAGTTATGCTAAGTTTTGCGCTAAGTGCGGCGCACCTTTAGCCGTTGCTCCTATAGCTGTCCCACCTGCTGAAAAAGCAAGCGAAGCACCAGTCAAGGAATCATCCTCTTTTTTCACCAAGGTCAAAGAGTTCATTACGAATCCGGTCTATTCCTCGACCCGCTCAATCGTTCTTTATATCGCGACCGGCGCGTCTACGCTTGTTTGGCTCATCATCGGCCTTGCCGTTGGCTGGACCGCATGGATGTTCCTTCCAATTATCATTCTCGCCATCTCTCTTGGCGGATTCTTCTACGAAGTTAGTAAGATTGGCATCTCTAGCGAAGAGCTCGAGCAGTGGAACAAGGCCAGAGAAAGCAACCGTATCTTCAAGAAACCTATCCAGGATCCTAATAAATTCGGCGCCAAAATCGAATACTGGCATGCCTCTTTCAAACCGAACAAGATGATCGTCATCGTTTCGACCGCGGCGATACTCTTCATGTATCTCCCTCTCATCATCGGCTCATCGGTTCGTTTCGCCACTAAGAACGCCGCTCCTGGCACCAGCCAGAATGGCGGTGGTTCCACGAGAAAATACGAAAGGGAATTCAAAGGCTTCTGGCCAGATGCTCCTTATATCGTCAAACTCCCATCCTGGGAAGGCAAGGTCATTTCAATCTGGGATGAGATCTGGGGGAGAAAAACATATGAGACCCCTATGCTCGACGGTGCTTATTACGGAATGGAAATCCAGATTCAGGAAGGCGACTTTGCGGCCACCCGTGCACAAGCCTTATCAGTCGGTTACACCGACACAACCGAGGATTATCACGATAGGACAAAGGAAATGTATTTCGAAATGGATTGGGGCGAAGAAACAACCTGGCACAAGAACCGTTATCACGTCTCTCTCGTTATCTCTAACAGAGGTTATAACAACGACTACAAAGACTACACCATGATAGAGGAATACATGTTTTTCGATTACGGAGGCGAATAGAATGCTTACGAATCAAGGAACTTTGATAGTTTTGTCCGCTCTAATTGCTTCGGCTGTCCTTTTAGTGGTTTTCCTTATCGTCCTCGTCAACAAAGGCAAGAAAGGTCCTAAAGGCCTAGGGGCTTTGAAGTTCTTCACTTTCCTTTTGGCTTTAAGCGCATCCGCTCTTTCGGTGATAACGCCGCTAGTCTATACGAACACCATCGATATCAATTTGACCTATGGCATGTTCACTCCAACGGATAATTCCCCATATTCTTTCCGTCTTCGTGTCCATAGGACAGGCTTAGATATCGAGAAAGCCGACAACGGCGAGCGTCTAGGCGAGGCGGAATACACCCTTGAGGGCGGAAACCTTAGTTACGATTATGGCGGGAAGACCTATAAATTCGAAGTCAGGGGCTTTGGCAAGCATCTTTATGAGAACGGCGTAATGGTTCTCCATTACCAGAATGGGGGCAGAAACTAATGAAGTACTGCGTGTATTGCGGCGCTCAGCTTTCTGATGAAGACCTTTTCTGCATTAAGTGCGGGCAGAAGTGCCTTTCTTTAGAAGAACTCAAAGAGGAAGCCCTCAAAGAAGAGCAAGCCAATTCTGAGAATGCCCGCATCGAGGAAGAAAAGCGTTTAGAAGAAGAGAAGAGAATCGAGGAGGAGAAACGCCTCGAGGAAGAACGCAAGAAGAAAGAAGAAGAGGAAAGACGCCTCGAAGAGGAGCGTTTAGCCAAGGAAGCAGAGGAGAAGCGCTTAGAAGAGGAACGTCGCCTTGAAGAAGAACGCCAAAGACTCGAAGAGCAAAAGCGACTTGAGGAAGAAAGAAGGCTTGAGGAAGAAAGACGCATAGCCGAAGAGAAGCGTCTTGAGGAAGAGCGTCTCGCCAAAGAAGAGGAACTTAGGAAAGAGGAGGAACGCCTCCGTCTTGAAAGAGCCCAAAAAGAAGCGGAAGAGAAAGAGGCCGAGAGAGCCAAGATCCGCGAAGAGATAGAGAAAGAACGCGCTGAGCTTGAACGCATCAAGAAAGAGAAAGAAGCCCTCTTAGCCGCTAAAGAAGAAAAGGCGCCAGTAGAGGAGCAAAAACCCCAGCAAATCGCTGAGAATAAGAAAAATAATGCGGTTTTGCCAGTAATTTTGGTATTAGCCGGTCTCATAATGCTCGTAGCCTATTTGGCTATGAAGCCTATGCTCCCAGATCTTTCCATGGCTCTTGGAGGGGTGTCGGCCGTCGTCGATTTAGTCTCAATAATCATCGCCATCGCCAATATGGCAAACAAGAAAAACTCCAAGGCCACAAGGTGGGCGTTTGGAATGGTTTTGATGGTCGCGATTTTCCTTCTGTTAGGCTCTCTCATAGTCATGATTACGCCTTTCCCAGGAAGCAAGATCATTTGAGGCATTTTTGAAATTACCTCGATGTTGTGGTAGAATACCAAAGTCGAATAAGGAGTTCGACATCAATTGGACCCTCTAAGTTGGCTGTACCTAGCTCTCATAATCATCTTCGTCATAATAGCCGCCTACTTCGCGATGACAGAGACGGCTTTTTCTTGCCTTAACAAGTATCGTTTTCAGGTTAAGAAGGATCATGGCTCAAGAACGGCAAAGGCCGTCCTTTTCATCGCCGAGAGATTCGATACGACTTTAGTCGTAGTGCTTATTGGCACGAACGCCGCCAGCGTCATTCTCTCCGTCGTCAGCACGATCCTTTTCACCCAAAGGCTTTTCCCAACCCTTGACCCATCTGTTGCCGGTCTTATCTCTACCATCGTGATGACCATCATCCTTTATCTTTTCGGCGAGACCATCCCTAAGCAGATTGGCAAGAAGATTCCTAACAAAGTCGCCTCAATCGCCGTCTATCCTCTCTTAGTTTTCTATTTCCTCATCTGGCCGATTGCCATGGTTTTCACCGGAATTTCTTGGCTTGCCAAGAAACTCTTCCCAACCAAAGAGGAGCCAGAGGTTACCGAGGAAGATTTCACAAGCGCAATCGAGCTCAAAGAGGAAGAAGGCCTCATTGAGGAAAACGAAAGCGACGTCATCATCAATTCCATCGATTTCAGTGATACCGCGGTCAAAGAGGTCCTCACCCCAAGAAGGAAGATGTTCACCATCGATCTAAGCGGCCTCACGAATGAGGATATCGCCAAAATCGTCTGCGAAACCCAATACTCAAGAATCCCGGTCTATGAAGGGGAGATCAACGACATCAAAGGTGTTCTCATCGTCAAGAAGTTCCTTTCGATGTACCTCAAGAAGAAGAACTTCGACATCAATAAAGCCTTAGAGAAACCATACATCGTCGCTCCAAACGTCAAGATCGATGACCTCACAGATGGTTTCAGAACAAACCACACCCAATCCGCGCTCGTATACAAGGATGACCGCCTTGTTGGTTTAGTCACCATGGAAGACGTCCTTGAGGAGCTTGTTGGCCCAATCGGCGAGAAAGACGCCATAGGAGGCGAGAAGAAATGAAACCGCTCGACTTCGTGTATTTGGCCATAATCATCCTCTGTCTCCTTCTGAGCGCCACTTTCAGCGCGTCTGACATGGTTTATTCCTGCGTCAGCCAGTCCCGCTTAGAGAAAGATAAGGGCAAAGCCTCAAAGAAGGCTCTCAAGCTTGCAAAGAATTACGACAACACAATCGCGACGATTCTCTTTGGCAACGACTTCGTGAACGTCCTTGCCTCATCCTTGACCGCTCTTCTTTTCATCGATGTCTTTAAAGGCACTTCCTTAGAGAATATGGCGGAGACCTTAGGCGCCCTTTCCCTTCTCTTCGTCCTCCTCCTTTTTGGTGAAATTACTCCAAAAGCCATTGCAAAAAACCACTCTTTCTTCCTTTCGAAGTTCTTCGCGGGATACATCAACGTCCTCAAAGTGGTCTTCTTCCCGTTCGTTTGGCCAAGCACCAAATTCGCTGAATGGGTCTCTTCTCCGTTCTTAGAGAAAGCAGGGGAAGAAAGCAAAGTCGCTTCCGATGAAGAGCTTGAGGCGATGGTCAACGCCATCGAAGATGAAGGCCTCATTGACGAAGACCAATCCGAGCTTCTTTTGAGGTCCCTCGACTTCAAAGAGACAAGCTGCTACGAGATCATGACCCCACGCGTCAAGATCTTCGGATATGACGTCGATTCCTCGTTTGAGGAATTCCTCAA
>JAFZUD010000136.1 GCA_017618495.1 Bacilli bacterium
AGATGGAGTCGCCATTCTTAGCGAAGTTAGCAAGAGCGGTAAGGTTATCACCAGCGGCGAAGAGGGTGGCGATGGCCGTTGGGTTGGCGCCAAGATCCATGTATGTGCCAGTGTTACTATCGTAAAGTCTATCGACCAAATCGATGAAGGACTTGATGGCGCCCTTATGGGCGTTTGGAGCGGTGAGAGTATCAAGTCTCTCTTTGTTCATGCCGATCATGGCGTTCGTATCGAAGCTGAGTTCAACCTTGGTCATATTTGCGGCACAGGTGACGCTTAAGGAATCGCCAAGGACGATGTCGGTGATGTCGTATTGCTTAACGCCTGCGCTCACATCGGTTGGGGCAACGATATGCGGCACGTTCGCCTTGAGGTAAGAAACCTCTGGAGCAACAGAGCCAGAATAGGTGATCTTAAGTGATTTCACAGGGGTTTTGACAGGGATTTCGAAGGTTGTGGCATTTGGAGCGTAGACAACTTTCGCAACCGAGTAATCGGTGAAATGGAGCTTGTTGGTAAGGAAGTCGGTAGCCTGGATTGGGATGATCTCACGAATCATATCGACTTCGTTGATGGCATAAAGAAGCTCGCCAATCTCTGCTGGGGTGAGGCTCTCAAGGGTGTCGGTATCGACGCTGACGCTTGAGCCAGAGATGATGCCAAGGTCATAGGCCTTGCAAAGGAGGCCGGCATCCTGAGCGTCGTTGATGATCAAATCAGCGAGTTCTTCTTCCCACATATCGTCTGGGTAAGAGGAAACCTTAGCCAAGAGTTTGGCTTCGCTAGTAGCGTATGTGTTGTCGATGGTGTCGTTGTAGCAAAGATCAGCGAGAGTTGAATCGTTGAAGACCTTGTACATGGCTTGTTTGAAGACGGTGAGGTCGGTCTTTGTGACGGCGATGTTGTCATCATCTTCAAGGGTGTAGCATGGTCCGTCTTTGGAGAAGATGTAGGACTCATTGAGGCTATCAAGAATGTTCCTGACCTTGGTGATGTTGGCTTTGCTTGAGAAGTCGGTGAGAGCTCCTGGGTCGTCGCTAATGAGACTGATAGTCTCAGCAAGGCCTAAGATCTCTTCGTTGTCGTAGTGCCTGTTATAATCTTCAGAGGCAAATCTAACCATTGAAGCAGGTTTGACGTAAGTATCACTGTCCTCGTCATAACTGATGGCGTATGAGTAGCAGTAATATGGGTTCGAACGGGTGAGCTTAACGTCAGTAAGAGTTACCTCGCCGATGGCTTTGGCGATTGCATTTGGAACGGCATCATAAGTCCAATCGCAATCGTTGAGGTAGACAAGCAAGTTGCTTAGATCGCTCGCACTCAAATCGGAAACTGGGGTGCCAGCAAGGTTATCGAGAAGCGTTGAGCTGGAAGTGAAGTTGACGAGGAGCGTCTTGATTGAGTTCTTGCCATCGCCATTGATGTTCTCGGTTGGGAGATTGTTCGCGTTGGTGTTGATCAAAGCGACCTCTGGATAATACTGGTTGGCAAGATACTTGGCTTTGCCAGCGGCATCATGGTAACTAGCGGAGAAAGCATCATCTTTTGGAGAATTGACGTCGTACATGAAGCCTTGAACCTTTTCGTTGGTGGTGAGGATCTTGACCATGAACTGCTGGAAGACGGTGTCGGCTGAACCTTCCTTCTTGCTATTGAAGATGTGGCTCTTCGCGAAGGTGGCAAGGAGGTCGGTGATGTCATCGATTTCCCCAGCTGGGATAGCGGCTAAGTCGTTGATGTCGATGCCGCCAGATAGGGCACTGCCATAATGGATGACAGAGGCAAGGTTGTAGCACTCATCTTCGCCATAGGCGACTGGAGCGTACTTATCGGTCGTGCTGCCTGGGACGAACGCGGAACCGGCATAGTAGAGGTTCGCGTCATTGAGGTTGAGACCAGAGCTGGCAAGAGAGGTGTTGACCGTTGAAAGAGCGGAATCAAGTTTCTCTGGGAAGCCTGGGTATAAGAGGCAGGAATCATTGATATCGATGAAGAGGTCGGCAAGGATGTCTTCGCCGAATCTCGCTTCCTGGAAGTAAGCGTTGAAGTCGAATGAGGAATCAAGGTTGATGCCCATGACATGGAGGTCATCGACGATCTCGACGAAGCGGTCGATTTCGCCATCCCATCCGCCTCTAGCGGCAACCAAACCTTTGAGGGTTGGATAGAGGGCTTCGGCTTTCTCATCGCTTCCATACCAGCTGGTCTGCTTGAGGACGAAGACCATCTGCTCATCGAAAGCGCTGTACTCAATATGGGCTTCGTTTCTTTGGACATCGGAAAGTCCATTGAAGACCGGACTATCGGCAAGGGTCTTAAGGAGAGGAGCGATGAGGTGATTGGCGTCGAGGTTCGAAAGATTCTCGAAGGCGTGGGTGTCGATTTCACCACTGCCACCAAGAAGACCGCTTACTGGGTCAGTGACGATGGCGAGGATATCGGCGATCGAATCGGCAACCGCTAAACGCTCGGCGTCGTTACAGGTGTAGGCGTACATGATGTTCGCGTTCTTGAAGGTGTCGACCGAAGTCGAAAGGGTATCGACGACGACCTTGAGAACGGCTGGAACGCCGGTCTTTCCGAAGAGGACGGAAGAAGACATGTCGTGAAGGAGAGCGCGGAAGTATTCGACTTTGAATTTGCTAAGGTCAGCAGAAGAGCCATCTTCCATGAGGCTGAAGGCGCCGCTGGAAGCGAGGTTCCTGATGATTCTTCCGAAGATCTCGCCTTCGTTAGCGAACAAGGCCTGCTTGGCTTGAACTGCGGCCAAGGAAGCTTCGTTCTCTAAGGCGTGGTAGGTAACGCGTGCCTTGAAATCGCTATAGTCTTCGCTTTCGGTTCCTGGGGCCGCCACAACTTGATATTCAACACCGTCATAATCTTCGGTGAGGTTGGTGAAATAAGTTCCCATTTTGCCTGCGCCTTTGAAGGCTTCGATGAGCTTCGAGGCGATGTAGTTAGGGAAGTTGTAGTTATATGTGCCGTTCGCATTCGTCTTAACGAAGAGCTGAGAATTGGCAAGGTAATCGAACATGGATTCCATCATCTCTGGGTCGATTGACTCAAGATCCATATTGGAAAGGTCACCGAACTGAGCGGCGTATTTCGTCATCGTATCAAGGGCTCGTCCCTCAGCGGTCCAATCCGTGATGTCCTTGAAGGAAAGGGCAACGGTTTCGCCGCCGTCATTGACGTAAGTGAAAAGGTCAACGCTTCCGATAGCTTTATCGATCACGCTTCCAAGGACGGAAGTAAGGAGTTCGCTGCCATCGACTTTCGAGAAGAGTTCTTCGAAGTTGATCTCGGACATCGAATCAAGGGAGATGCTCTGAAGTGAGCCAAGGAGTCCCTTATCGCAGATATATTGGATGAGGTCGACGAAGCTCGAGACTTCGCCATTGGCATCGAAGCCGTCATCACAGATGACGCTTTCGAGGGTGGCGTCAAGGTCCGCTGCATCAAGCTCCAAAGATGCGAAGATGGTCTTGAAGAGGCCGTAGAAATTGTAATTCTTCTTTCCGCCGACTTCTGGGTTGAGAATCTTGTTATCGGCAAAGCCGGCAAGGAGTTTGACTAGCTGTTTCTCGTGGTTTGGAGTCTCAAGCGAACACATGTGTGAGAAAGTTTTCTCCATGACGGACATGTTGGTTCCGTTGGCTTCCATGGCATAAGCAAAGCCAATGACGTCTTGGCAATCGGCAAGGATGTCGATGAGTTTGGCAAACTCGGATCCGAGGATGCTGTTGCCAGCGTTATCTCTTGGGTCGGTATCAAGGGTTAGATCATCGCCGAAGAGGTTCTTAAGAGCGCTATTATCACCAGAGAGGAAACCGGACAAAGCGGCTGGGAGGACTTTGGTGAAGACCTTCGAGTCGTCAAGGTTCCTGACACT
>JAFZUD010000137.1 GCA_017618495.1 Bacilli bacterium
AGAATGCCGAGGAAGTCGCCATTGGCTTCTTTTACTTCATAGGTCTCCACGCCCGGATAATACACCTGGATGGCATTGTTGCGGGTAAAGGTCACGCCGTAGAGCTTGTTGGCAGCGTCGAACATGCCGTTGCGCACGTTGTCCACGGTGAGATAAGGCTTGATCTGGTTTTCGTCGAAGTCGTATTTTGCCTTACGGAGTTTCTCGGCGTAATACCACCAATCCCAACCTTCCAATTTAAAACCGGCACCTTCCTTGTCGGCGATGGCTTGCATCTCGGCGAGCTCCTTTTTGGCCAAGTCTTGGGCGGGGTTGAAAATATCGATGAGGAACTGGTCGACAGTGGCGGCATCGTGGGCCATGTTGACGGCCAGGATGTAATTGGCGGGATTGTCGTATCCGAGCAGTTTGGCTTTCTGTTGTTTCAAACGAAGCGTTTCCTTGATGAGAGCTTTGTTGTCGTATTCATTGCCGTTGTCGCCGCGGTTGTAATAGGCCAAATACATCTGTTTGCGAAGATCGCGGTTGTCGGCGAATTGCAAGAAGGGGATGAGGCTGGGTTTGCTAAGGGTAAATATCCACTTGCCTTCCATGCCTTCTTCTTTGGCCTTTTGCGCGGCTGCGTCGATACTGGTCTTGGGTAGACCGGCAAGGTCGGCTTCGTTGTCGATGACCAGCTTGTAGCCGCTGTTCTCCTTTAATAAGTTGTTGCCAAACTGGAGGCTTAACGTGGAGAGTTGTTCGTTAATCTGGCTTAGTTCAGCCTTCTGTTCGTCGTTGAGGGCGGCGCCGCTGCGGACAAAGTCATCATGATACTTCTCCACCACGCGGATCTGTTGGTCGTCCAAGTCCATCTCATTGCGATGTTGAAACACGTAGTCGATGCGCTCAAAGAGCTTGGGGTCCATTGCGATGGCGTCGCTGTGTTTCGAAAGAAGCGGCAACGCTTCCTCGGCAATACGGATCATCTCGTCGTTGGTGAGACATTCGTTGAGGTTGAAGAATACGTTGCTGACGCGGTTCAAGGTCTTGCCCGACTTGTCTAAAGGCAAGATGGTGTTCTCAAAGGTGGGCGTCTCCAGGTTGTTGACGATGGCTGCTACCTCGTTTTGCTGCTCCTCGATGCCTGCTTGAAAAGCGGGTAGGTAGTGCTCGGTCTTGATCTGGTCGAACGGCACCGTTTTAAAAGGAGTCTGGTATTCCGTCAGAAAGGGGTTCTCGGTAGTTTCTGGCTTCTTTTCATCGTTGTTACAAGAAGCCATGATGATGCTTAAAGCGATCATTGGAATAAGCTTTTTATTCATAAAAATATTTTAAAGTGATGTTGCGACAAAAATACAAATTAATTATCTTTGCATGTTAACTTTCAACTTTTAACCATCAACTTTCAACAAAAATCATGGCAGTATATCAAATCTGGCTCATTGTAGCAATCGTCTTAGTCATCATTGAAATCTGCACGGCCGCCTTTGGCTCCATTTGCTTCGCCATCGGTGCTGGCATCGCGGCTATCGCCGCTGGACTCGGTGTCGGTCTCACCTGGCAAATCATCATCTTTGCCGCAGTGTCATTGCTGACTTTTGTCTTCCTCCGCCCCTTCATGCTGAAGTTCATGGACCGCAAGTCAAAGGACGTCAAGACCAACGCAGATGCCCTCGTTGGCCGCAAGGCGGTTGTCTCGGAACGTATCGACGCTTCGCAAATGACCGGTCGCGTGGCCGTGGATGGCGACGACTGGAAAGCTGTCTCGGAGAACGGCGAAGTGATAGAGAAAGGCACTCATGTGGAAATTGTAAAACTTGATAGCATCATCCTTACCGTAAAACCTGTTTAACTTCTGATTACTAACTTCTAACTTCTATAATATGAGCACATTCAACATCGTCCTCGTCGTTTTTGTGGCCCTTATCGTAATATATATCCTAAGAGGCATCAAAATCGTATCCCAATCTGAAACCCTCATCGTTGAACGTCTAGGTAAATACAACCGCACGCTGAACGCTGGTATCAACATTATCCTTCCCATTGTGGAGAAGGCTAAAGAGACGGTCGCACGTCGCCAAGATGGAAGGTTGATTTACACCTCGCGCATCGACATGCGTGAGC
>JAFZUD010000138.1 GCA_017618495.1 Bacilli bacterium
CAAGGAACAGAACGTCGACATCGAGCTTGACGTCTTCGATGATGGCTTCACCAACTACCTCAACCAGAAGGATTACATCAAAACCATCAAGAATACCGAAGATGGCTGGGTTGATAGCAACATCGAGACCTACACGAGAAACGCTCTCGAAAAGGACCTCAAAGACGTCGTCAAAGCCTTCGGTCGTAACAGAGCCGATACCACCAAGTCTTGGGCTTGGAAGTTACCTCTCTTCACCTATGTTTACACCTACGAAGGCGATCCAATCGAATTCGATCAGGTTGGCATCAAGGCTATGGGTGACTACAAGATTCGTCTCTACCTCAGCCGTTCCATCACCGCTTTGAACCTCAAGTTCGCCCTCACTGGCAACTGGCTCGTCAACGTCGACTTATACGACAGGCTTGCTCAGAAGCTCCCTGGCGGAAACAGCTGGGCTACCACCTACGCTTCTAACGCCCCAGAGAACTACAGGTCCTATGGTCCATATAGACTTGAGACCTTCATCGCTGGTGACAAGATCTCCATCGTCCGTAACGAGAACTGGTATGGTTACAAAGATGGCAAACACGTCAATCAGTTCCAGATGGATAAGATCGAGACCAAGATCATCCAGAAGCACGAATCCGCGATGAGCGAATTCCTTGCTGGCCGTCTTGATGACATCGACCTCACCGTCAACGACTTCCGTAACTATGGTAACAGCGGACGCTGCACCACAACCTACGAGTCCTATACCCAGAAGATCTCCTTCAACACTGACGCCAAGAAGCTTCTTTCCCGTCAGCAGCTTGATGGCAATGGCAAGAACAAGACCATCCTTACCAACAAGAACTTCCGTGAAGGCCTCTCCTTATCCTTAGATAGAAAAGACTTCGCTTCCAGTGCGACCTCTGGTTCCAAAGGCTTCACCGGCCTTCTCAATGACCTCTACCTTGCCAACAACAGCACCGGTGCCACTTACAGAGACACCCCACAAGGCAAGAGCGTCTATAACCTTGTCTATGGCAAACTTGGCAAAACCACCATTGATGGTGATGATGCCCCATTAGGCGAGAACTCCTGTGGCTTCAACCACGCCCTCGCTGTTGAGTACGCCGCCCTTGGCTTAAAAGAGGAACTCCAGTCCACGACTGAAGGCCACATCATGCCAAACGACGAAATCCACATCGAGTTCCGCGTCTATGACGACGAGAGTGAGAACACCATCGCCGCCAACAACTTCATCAAACGTACTTGGAACACCCTTCTCAGCGAAGCGGTCGCCAAACTCAAGACCGAAGGCGTTCTTGGTTCCAACGAGAACATCACCCTCAACATTGAGATGGTCAAAGACCAAGACTACTACACCTCCGCCAGAAACGGTGGCTTCGATATGATCTTCTCCATCTGGGGTGGCGCTGCCATCAACCCATACGGCTTAATGGAGGTCTACTGCAAGAAAGACTTCACCAACTGCTGCGAATACGGCTTTGCCGGTAAGCAGGATACCGCCTATGTTGGCATCGATGCTAACGGAGACGGCACCATCGACCAGATCGATAGCGACGAAGATGGCAAGTACGATTCCGGCACCGAGTGGAAATCCATCCACACCTGGTACAACTACATGATCGACAGCGAAGACTGCAACGAAGCCAGATATGGCGACGAAATCACGGAAGCCGATGCCAATTACCAAGATTACCTCGCCTGCCACAACCGCAAGCTCAACGTCCTTGCCGGACTTGAAGCCGCCATCATCAGCCGCTTCGAGTGCATCCCACTCGTTGCTCGTGGAACCTCCTCACTTCTTGGTTTAAAGACCGAGAACGCGACCAAGGTCTACATCAACCTCATTGGCTATGGCGGAATCCGCTTCCTCACCTTCAACTTCAACGATGAGGAGTGGGCGAAGTTCTGCAGCGATCACAACAACGATTTAGCCAACATCTACAAATCCTACGAAGACTAATCTCACGGTTAGTTAATCATTCATCTAGTCGCAGGGGTGTCCTTTCGCCAAGAAAGGCGCCCTTGCGCTTATTGCGTTAAAGAAACATTCATCAACTTATGGAACAGAAACAGAAAAAGAAAGATATTGAGATCGAGGAGACAGACCTCCCCGAGAAAAAATCGCTCGTTGTTTCTAATGCCCACTCGGATGAGCTGGTATTAGAATCCGATCGTCCTTTTTTAGAAAGGTTTGGAAAAGGGTTCGTTAACTTCTGGAGGAACAAGAGCACCATTGATACTTTGAAGTACATTGGCAAGCGTCTTCTCCTCATGGTTTTCACCTTCCTTGTCATTTTCCTTATCTGTTTCGTTCTCGTCCGTCTTCTCCCTCTCAACCCAGACTCCGGCATGAAAGACCCTGCTGTCTTCTATGAGAGCATGGTCGCTCAAGGCCGTTATCTCAAAATAATCAATGAGGATGGCACGATCAGCTACGTCCCAATGCCTGTCCTCATGCAGCTTGGCAACTTCATCAAGAACCTCTTCAGCGGAACCGACCATCCATTCGGTTATTCCTACAAGATCGAGTGGCTCTCTTCCCCAGCTGACATCTTAGGCAGCCACCTTCAGCCAACCGTCCTCATGAACATCTACGCGATGGTCGTGAGTGTCCCGATCGGCTTAGGCCTTGGCATCTACATGGCTCTTCGCAAGAACCACTGGGAAGACCATGTCCTCAACGTCCTCATCATGCTTGTCATCTCGGTTCCAAGCTTCGTATACGCCTTTGTCCTTCAATATCTCTTCGGATATGTCTGGCAGGTTCTTCCTCCTTTAGCGGAATCTGGCTCAGTCGGATACTTCTCACCAGCCTACTTCAAGTCGATCATCCTTCCGGTTCTCTCGATGTGCTTCGGCTCGATCGCTGGTTATGCGCGTTATACGCGTGCGGAATTAACTGAGGTTCTTACTAGCGACTTCATGTTGCTCGCCAGAACCAAAGGTCTTAGCCGCGCCCAAGCGACCGTTAGACACGCTTTCCGTAACTCACTCGTCCCGATCTTCCCAATGATCCTTGGTGAAATCATCTCCGTCTTAAGCGGTTCGATGATCATTGAAAGCATCTTCCGCGTCAACGGCGTTGGAGGACTCTATCTCCAATCCATCACAAGCCGTGACTACGATGTCTTCCAGTTCGTTTCGATGTTCTATATCTTCATTGGTCTCTTAGGGACCCTCATCGTCGATGTCTCTTATGGCATCGTTGATCCACGTATCAGAATGGGAGGTGGCAAATAATGGAAAAAGAAGTCATGACCTTCGACACCGAAGAAGTCTTCGATGCCGAGCACATCCCATCTGGTCTCTTCCATAAGAAGAAGATTTACGAAAACCTCCATGACCAGGCTTTCGAGACCAAACCAATCTCTTATTTGAGAGGCGCCATGATGCGTTTTGCCAAAAACAAAGCCTCCATCGTTGCCGCCATCATCATCGCCTTGCTCGCACTTTACGCGATCATCGTTCCTTTGGTGTCGCCAATGGCCTACGTCAACGAAGTCGAATACAAAGACGGATTCGTCGATGACGTTTTCAAGTACTCTCTCCCATATAACCCAATCAACAAGGCCCTTAACCTTGGTTGGTGGGATGGCACCGAGGTCCAGTCCGGTAAGAGCGCAATGGATCTTGAGATCCTTGAACTCGATGACAGCAACTACGAGCCTCTCGTCGAGAATGTCGAAACCGTCAAAGAGGAAGTCCTCCCTGGCAAATTCCAGACTCACTACAAACTCCGCATCGACTCTTATGCCGTTGGTTGCAAAGAACTCAACGTCAGCAAAGAGGAATATAACCGCCTCGTCGAATACGAAAAGGAGCAGGGCATCTATCGCACCGATAAGAGCATCATGAAGCCTCTTCGTGACTACGAGACCTACCTTGACACCTATAAGCAAGAGCTCAAAGACAAGCTCCAGGAAGCTCAGGATCAAGGTATCGCGACCACTTTGAGTGAGAACGCCATCACGAACATCATCGACTACATGAAG
>JAFZUD010000139.1 GCA_017618495.1 Bacilli bacterium
GCATCATCATGCTGGTGGAAGGCAAGATCATTTATGATGGTCCATTAGGCGATATCAAACGTCGCTTCGGAAACGTCAAGACGCTGACCCTAACCGTTCCTCCGTCGGTGAATCCAAACAAAATAACGCCTCTCTCCGAAGACGTGGAAGCCGTCATCGAGGAAGACAAAGTCATCCTCCGTTTCGACCCAGAGCGCGTCAAATTGGAGGAAGTAATCCAATACGCTTTCGCCCAATATCACGCAATTGACATGAAGATTGCGGATATTTCCATCGAAGATATCGTCAAGCAGATCCTCGCTCAGCAAGAAGGAGAGCGGCATGTTAAAAAAGTATAGGCCGTTCTTCCGCGCAGGAGCGATGGACACGGTGGCCTACCGCTTCAATATCCTGATGTGGGTGGTGGTCACCATTTTCGAAGTCGCTTGCTTGGTGTTCCTATGGCTCGCCGTCTATAGCAGTAGCGAAGGCGGGATTGATGCGATCATCAATGGCTTCACCTACAAAGACATGATCATCTACGTCGTTTTAACGACAATCTTCGGATTTGTGAGCTTCGGCAGCGATACTTTGTGGGTAATCTATAACGACATCCGCAACGGGACGATCGGCAACTTCGTCATCAAACCAATCTCCTATCGCGGGAAATTCGTCGCATCGAACCTCGGGAATTACTTCACCCTCCTATTGATGTTCGGGATCCCCTTATACGCAATTGCCTTGACCGTCTTCGGCCTGATTGGCTTCCTCCAGATCCCCTCCGTTTGGGATTTCATCGCCCATCTTGGACTCTTTTTGATCGCCGGCTTGCTCGCTTGCCTTCTCAACGATGTTTTGGCCTACATCTTTGGGGTTCTTTGCTTCTATACCTCCTCCGGATGGGGGCTTAACCAATTGAAAACCACCGTGGTCTCTTTCTTATCCGGCGCTTTGTTGCCTTTGGCCTTCTTCCCCGACGTCTTCCGCGACATCGTAGGGTATATGCCCTTCGCCGGCATGAGCCAGAATCCCATCCTCATCCTGATGATGAAATACGATTATCTCGAATCGCTGAAAGTCATCGGCATCGCATTGGCCTGGCTTATCTTCCTCGAGCTTTTTGCGAAGTTGCTTTTCCATCACGCGATAAAGAAAGTGACGGTGCAGGGAGGCTGATATGCGGTACATTAAGCTTTACTTCACCTGCATCAAACGCAGCATGCTCTCACGCCTTGAATACAAAAAGGACACGATCATCGCCTTATTTTCCTTTTTGATTTCCAACGTCTGCTCCCTTTGTTCGATCTTCTTCATCCTGCAAGCAATCCCCTCTCTCAAAGGTTATGGCGTCGTCGAAGTTGGTTTCTTCTACGGCTTTGCGATGCTGCCCATCGCCTTGGACCATCTCTTCAGCGATGAGTTTTGGCTGGTGGCTTATCGCCGCGTCCAACTCGGCGACATGGACCGCCACTTCCTCCGGCCGGTCCCCGTCATGTTCCAGATGTTCGCGGAGACCTTCCAGCCCGAAGGCTTCGGAGAAATGATCCTCGGAGTCGCCATGATCATCGTCTGCGGCGTAAACCTTCAGGTCGCCGTCACCTTTGGCGCGATCTTCGTTCTCGTTATCGGCGCGATCTTTGGGGCAGTCATCATCACATCGTTTAAGGTCGCTTTTTCCGCTTTGGCTTTCATCTTCAAGCGCAGCGGTCCCCTGCTGCAAATCATCTATGGCTTTACGAACTATGCGAAATACCCCATCGCCATCTATCCGAAGTTCATTCGCATCATCTTGATTTTCGTGCTGCCGTTTGGTTTGTTCGTGTCTTTGCCCATCGATACCTTGCTTTATGGAACCTATAACCCCTACCTTCTTTCCTTAGGAATCGTCGGTGCGGCAGTCGTGTTTTTCGCTCTTGCCACATTGATTTGGACGCGCTGCGAAAAGCATTACGAGTCCACGGGATCCTAATGCTGTTTCAAACCGTTATCGATTCGTCAAAGATTAAGAATAGTAGCTTGGCATCTTCACTTCGGTGGTGCCATAAGAGTCCGCGGTCAACGTTACCGCGATCGAAGAAGAGGGATCGCTGGTATCACGTTTTGCAGTTGCCTTAACAAAGAGATTGTCTTCGAAATAGAAATCGACGTCATGGAAGTCAAAGCCGTCGGGCATGGTCACTAAATCGGAATGATAGGACCCTTTGTCCGATTGGAAGGCGAATTTCTCATACGCAAAAGGCGCGCCAACAAGACCGACCGCTGAAGTAAGCTGTGACATCGCGACATCGCGGGCGACATGCTCGATATCGTCTAGCCTGCCGGTTTGGATGTCCATGACATATATGTCCGCCCGGTCTTCCATGATGCAGTAATAAAGCGTCGGAATGGGGTCGCCACCGGTATAAGATACGGCGAGCTCGATCTCGATATAGTCGAATTTAATCGTGCCTTTCTGTCCGCCTTCGTCGGAAAAATGAAGGGTGAAGTTCGTCGGAGGAGTGATTAGGCCAGCGTTGGTGATGAGTTTCTCCCACGTGGCTTTATCCACGGTTTTGACTTTCTCCTCCCCTTTGATGCTGTTGGAGCCTCCGCTAGAAGATTGTCCGCAGGATACGGCGGTCAGACACGCAAGCGAAGCGACGAGTAATGGAATCTTTTTCATGGGCGTTCCTCCAAACCTGGGGTCATTATAGGCCTTGGTCGAAAATTGGTGAGACATTTTGGAAAGGGCGAAACCACAAATGCAGAAAAACGTTCAGAATTGAATTCTTTTCTTGTGGCA
>JAFZUD010000140.1 GCA_017618495.1 Bacilli bacterium
CTGAAGATCGACAGGGATCTCACTGCTGCCTATGAGCTGATGAAGAGATACTACTACTTCAACCATTACTGGTATGAGTATTCAAAAAAAGAGGCTTTGGCGTATATAGAGAAATACATCGATGAGTGTCTGCTTCGCCATTACAAGCGAGTCAGGATCATCCATGGTTGGGGAAGCGGCGCTCTCCGCAATCTCACAAGAACCTATTGCGACACCCATAAGAACATCGTCGCCTCATACGAAGGGGCGAGCGGCGAAGAAGGAGGGGGCGGAGCGACCATCGTTCACCTGAAATAAACGGATGGAACTAAGCAAAAAGCTCAAAAGCCAAATCGCTCTCCTTCCGAACAAACCTGGCGTTTATCAGATGAAAGACGCCGAGGACAAGATCATCTACGTCGGCAAGGCGAAGAACCTCAAGAACAGGGTTTCCCAGTATTTCCTCCGCCCGCAAAGCGGGAAGGTTTTCGCCATGGTCACCCATGTCGACCATTTCGATTTCATCATCGTCCATAGCGAGAAAGAGGCCTTCATCCTTGAGATGAACCTCATCCAGACCCATTATCCTCGCTACAACATAATGCTGATGGACGATTCCCATTACCCATATATCGCCTTAAGAAGGAAAGACGCTTTCCTCAAAATCGCCCGTCGAGCGGACGACAAGAAGTACTATTACTTCGGCCCTTTCCCGAATTCCAGCGACGCCTACAAGACAATCGACCTCATCAATTCCCTCTATCCGACAAGGAAATGCAAGACCTTAGGGAAGAAGATCTGCCTCTATTACCACCTTGGCCAGTGCCTTGGCCCATGTGAGAAAGAGGTGCCAGAAGAGACTTACAAGAATCTCTACGAAAGCATCAAGTCCCTTCTTGAAGGGAACATCGAGCCAATAAAGAAAGAACTCAAAGAGAAGATGCTCCTTGCCTCGGAAGAGATGAGGTATGAGGATGCCGCCTATTACAAAAACAGCATCGATTCCTTAGAAAGGACCGTGGCCAAACAATCAGTCGAGGCCTCAACCGACAAAACCAACCGCGATGTCTTCGCCTATGCGACGAGGGATTCTTATCTCGGGCTTTCTATTCTCACGATCAGGGGAGGAAGGCTACTCGGCAAAAAGAACATCGTCGTCCAGTGTTTCGGCGAGCCTCATGAGCAAGCCACCGAGCTTATCGAGGAATACTATCAGAACAACGACCTCCCAAGCGAAATCGTTTGTAGCATCAACGGATTCGCTGAGGATTTCCTTCCGATCTACCCTGATACGAAGATCGTCTCTCCAAAGGAGGGGAGGCTTTTCGAGCTTCTTGATATGGCCTCGCTTAACGCCAGGCAAGGGCTCGACGCTCACTTCATGTCGGCAAGGTTAGAAGACGATAATGAAGCGCTTCTCGAAGAACTTGGGAAGATCCTTAATATCAAAACTCCATACCGCATCGAGCTTTTCGATAACTCCCATCTCCAAGGCTCTTCGCCAGTCGGGGCGATGGTTTGCTATATCAACGGCGAGCCAGCCAAAGGGATGTACCGCAAATACCACCTCGATGAAGAGAATGCCGGGGATGATTACCATTCGATGGTGGAAGTGGTCACGAGAAGATACAAGAGACTCAAAGAGGAGAGCCTTTCCTATCCTGACCTCATCCTCACCGACGGTGGTTTGACCCAGGTCCACGCCACGCTTGAGGCCCTTTCTTCGATTGAAGTGGATATCCCAGTCTATGGCTTATACAAGAACGACAAGCACCAAACCGAAGGCATCATCGACAAAGATGGAAATACCTATCCTTTGAATGTGGCTTCTCCTTTGTTCTTCCTCCTTATGAGGATGCAGGATGAAGTCCATAGGTTCGCCATCTCTTTCCATAAAGCGGAAAGAAGCAAGAAGATGAAGCAAAGCGTCTTCGACGACGTCAAAGGGTTGGGGGAGAAAAGGAAAGAGATCCTCAGAAAGAATTACCCAACGATCGACTCCCTCAAAAACGCCTCATTATCGGAGCTTGAGCAGCTTTTGCCGCGTGAAGTGGCCATAAGCCTCCTCGAAAAACTCAAAACTCTATAAAAAGGTTGCCCAAAATCACCTTTGGTGTATTATAATGTCTCGGCACGCGCTCGTAGCTCAGTTGGATAGAGCAACAGCCTTCTAAGCTGTGGGTCAGGCGTTCGAGTCGCCTC
>JAFZUD010000141.1 GCA_017618495.1 Bacilli bacterium
CGACAAGCAGTCTTATCTTCATAGGTCCCCTCCTCTTGTTGATTCGTGTTGCTTAAGGCAAACGATGTCGATGTTATATGGAACTTCTTTCTTTCTGAATGTCTTCTGATAGGCCTCTAAAGCAAGTTCAGGGAGATTGCATTCCTCAGAGAGGTGAGCAAGATAAATCCCTTTAGTTTTAGGTCCTACAAGCTCAGAGAGATAGAGAGCACTGTCAACGTTTGAGAGGTGCCCTTCATCTCCTTTGATCCTTCGTTTCAAGATAGCAGGCCTATTGCTCTTAAGAAGCATCTTGAGGTCATGGTTTGATTCCATGATGTAATAGTCAGCATCCTTAAGGTAGCTAAGCGACTCTTCTGGAACATAGCCTGAGTCAGTGAGATAGACGAGCTTGCTTTCACCAGAAATGACGACATAGCCAACTGGGTTTGAAGCATCGTGGCTTGTCATGAATGGAATGATGGTCAAACTCCCGATCTCAAAGGAATCAAAAGGCACGACTTCATGGTCGAGATAATCAATCGTTCCCTTTGAGGCGTAAATAGGGACTTTCCCTTTGTACATCGAAAGGTTTTTGACATGGTCCGTATGTTCATGCGTGACCAAAATCCCCTGCAAATCCGTTTTATTTTTCTTAATTGAGGCTAAAGCGGCACTTACTCTTTTCATCGGAAGGCCCATATCGATTTGGATAAGGGTTTCTTCGTCAAAAAGCAAAGTGGCGTTACCTTTAGAACCACTTCCGACGACGACAAAGGAAATCATTTTTATTCTTCTGAAATATCGATGCCGCTATTAGAGGAAGAAGAAGGCGCGTGGTAGCGGCCACCCATCTCTTCGTAGCTTTCTTCTGCGGCATTATCAAAACGCTGGTTCCTTGGGGTGAACATGATGGTCATCTTGCCTTGCTGACCGTTACGGTTCTTAGCAACGACAAGGGTTGCACCCTCTGGCTTGCCAGAGTTGTCGGTCTGTTCGTTTTGCTCTTCGGCCTCTTGGGCTTCGTTGCTCTTAAGAGGATTGCTTTCTTTGACTTTCATGCCCTGGTTCTTGTAGTACTGTGGACGGTAAAGCATCAAAACGATGTCAGCGTCTTGCTCAATGTTGCCAGACTCTTTTAAGTTGGCAAGGCTTGGAATGTGGCTTTCGTTCTTATCCGCTTCACGGCTAACCTGGGCGAGGGCCATGACTGGGACTTCAAGGTTACGGGCAAGCTGTTTTAAGGTCTTGGTGATAGCGCCGATCTCAAGGGTACGGCTGTCGTATTTGCCTTGGACATCAACAATGTTGATGTAGTCGACGAAGATCATCGCAAGATCTGGGTTGTTGGCTTTGAGTTTGTGGGACTTGGCAACGATATCTCCTAACGCTTGGTTTGGAGTGTCGTCGAAATAGAGCTTGGTGTTGCCAATCGATTTGAGCGCGGCATCGACCTTCTCCATCTCACGTTTCCTTAAACGGCCGGTTGAGAGGTCGCCGATATCGACGAGGGCCTCGCTGGCGATAAGACGTTTCATGATGAGGTCGTTGGCCATTTCGCAAGAGAAGATGGCGACGGTTTTGTTGGTGTTCTGGGTGGCTTTGAGAGCGAAGTTAAGCATCAAAGCGGTCTTTCCCATGGAAGGACGGGCAGCGAGGATGATGAGGTTGCCTTTTTGCCAGCCGTGGGTGAAAGCGTTGAGTTTGGTGAAACCAGTATCGATTCCGGTGATGCCGTTGTTTGCGATCTTGGACTCTCTGCGGATGTTCTCTCTCGTCATGTCACTAACATCTCTAGCCGAGATGAAGTTGGCAATCTGCCTCTTTGAGGCAATGTCAGAGAGTTCCTGAGTGTTCACCGAAATGAAATCGCTGATATCTTCGATTCCCTTTTCGTTATATTCCTTGAGGATTGATTCAAGCTTGGTGAGGTAGTTTCTTAAGACGGCCTGGTTACGGAGAATATTCACGTAGTGGTCAATATTCGTGAACTGAATTGGCGACTGAAGAAGCTCCATGATGTAATCGGTTGAGCCGGCATCTTCGAGCACGCCCATATTGACGAGCTGGTCAACCAAGGTCTGAGCGTCGATTGGTTTGTTATGGGCATCAAGCTCCTTCATGGCTCTGAAGATGAGGATGTTGCGTGGATCTTCACCAGAAAAGTCTTCCTCTCTGAGAGAGGTGAGGGTGCTTGAAGCAAGGCCCGCTTCCATAAGGATCGCGCCTAAAACTGAGCGTTCAGCTTCGATGTTGGATGGAAGTTTCGTCTTCTTGGCCATTCTTATTTGTCCTCACTGATGTGGACGCTGACGGTGCCAATGACTTGGCCCGCTTGCCCTTTGTATAATTCGATTCTGAGTTTGGTGTATCCGAAAGCATTCGCAGGGGTTTTGTCGATGAATTTGCGTTTATCGATGGTGATATCCCACTGCTTCTTCATGCCTTCTTCGATCTCTTTTGGGGAGATGGTTCCAAACATTCTGCCATCGGATCCGCCTTTGGCTTTGAACTCGACGTTGATGCTCTCAAGCCTCTTGGCGAGGACTTCGGCTTCTTCTTTGAGTTTCTTTTGTCTGGCGGCCTCTTCGGCGTTGTCTTTCTGAAGCTGGGCTTGGCTTCCTTTGGTGGACACGCAAGCGAGTCCCCTTGGGATAAGGAAGTTAGAGGCGTAACCGTCATTGACTTCTTTGGTATCGCCTTTCTTGCCAACTCCTTTGACGTCTTTAAGCAATATGACTTTCATACGAATTAATCTCCTTCTTTAAGTGCGTTTCTCGCGCTGTCGAGATATTGTGACAAGGTTGATAAGAGCCTTGTGGCGGCCTTCTCGACTGGTACGTCGCCAAGTAATGTCGCTGCGCTGGTGAAGTGTCCTCCACCACCGAGCTTCTCAAGGATGAACTGAACGTTCACGGAGCCATCGCTTCTTCCTGAGATACGGACTTCGCTGTCAGCGGTTCTGCCGATAACGAACGCGGCATTGACGCCTTTGAGCTGAAGCAATGTGTTACAGACCTTCGCGATGGTCGTCCTTTCGATGATGTCTCTGTCATCAGAGACACAATAGACGACGCCATAGAATGGGGTCTGGATGGTTGAGATGATCTTGTTGATGAGGGAGTATTCCTCATATTCGTCCTTAAGGTAGTCATCGGCGATGCTGTTATCAGCGCCGTAGCTCTTAAGGGTTTGAGCGGCTTCGAACGTTCTCATGCCAACGGCCTTGTTCTTGAAATACGAAGTATCCATGAAGATGCCGGAGAGCATGATCGTTGCGAATGCAGGTTTGATTTCGATACGTGGGTTGGCGTTCGAATATTTGATCATCTCAGTGATGAGTTCAGTTGCACTGGCAGCGGTTGGGTCGATGTAAGAAAGAACTGGTCTTTCTGGGTATGATTCACCACGACGGTGGTGGTCGATGATCATGGTCTTGCTTGAAAGCTCAAGAAGCCTTGGGGCCATGGTGATTTCAGGATTAGAGACATCGACGACGATAACAAGCGTGGTTTCTTTGATGCTTGAAGCGGCTTGCTCTGGAGAGATGGTCATCTTTTCGTGAACGTCTCTGGAGAAGGCGGATTGGAATGCCAAACGGGTCTTCTTCTCAGCGCGCTTAGGCGTGTAGACGATTTTGCTTGGAACTCCAACCCAATCGCAGACCGCCATCATACCAAGAGCAGCGCCCAAAGCATCCATATCCATGTCGGTGTGACCCATGATGAAGACATTTGAGGATCCACGGATGATGGTTGCGACGGAGTCGGCCATGGAACGGACTTTGACCTTCGAGGTGTTTTCAACACCTGTGGATTTGCCGCCGAAGAAGGCAAGTTCCTGACCATAGTGGGAAACGACGACTTGGTCGCCGCCACGAGAGAGGGCAACGTCGATAGCGTCGTTAGCCATATCGTTAAGCTTAGCGATATCTGGGAAGTCGTGAGCGATACCGATAGAGATGGTAAGAGGAGTATCCTCTTTCTCTTCGGCTTCACGGACTTTCTCAACGAGGGAGAATTTGTCTTTCTCCATACGCATGAGGGAGTTGTAGTTGCAGACCATGAAGTAGGAGTCGGTCTTGATACGACGGACGAGAACGCCGAACTCACGGCAGTAATCGTTGATGATGGAACGGACCTTCATGATCTGTTCGGACATCTCATCAGTGTCTGATGAAACATCGTTGTAGTTGTCGATCATGATGACACCGAGAACGGTAGCCTGTTCGCGGGAATAGGTCGCCATTTCTTCGAACTCAGTCTTGTCGTTGAAGACGAACATCTTTGGCTGAGAGAGGTATCTTACTTCGTAAAGGCGTTGTTTGATCGTGACTTTGATGGTCTTTCCTGGAACACCATTAACGAGTTCCTTAAGGCCTGGAGCGAACTGATAGATGTCAGCATCGACGATGTCGATCTGCATATCTTTGAACATGTTGTTGGCCCAGATGACGATGCCATCGCCATCGACGACGACCAAACCAATGTGGGCGAAGTTATAAGCGTTCTGAACGTCTCCGCCGATAAGCGAGGCGGCCTCTTGGTCGTTGCTTTGTCTCTTGCGGCCGATCTTAAGAAGGGCGAACCAGAAAACGAAGGCATCGATGAAGAGGAATGCGGTCGCTACGAAGAGAAGGTAGAACTGAATATTCTGTGATTCCTGGATGCCGAAAATGTTGCCAAACCAGAGCACGATGAAAGCAATTGTAATCGCAGCTTGGATGCTGTAGATGACAAAGAGGGCTATACGGGTTTTCGAAATCAGTTTATTCATGGTTAATGATAATTATATCGTTATCCCGTTATGGGATAAACCTTTACGTGCGCAAAAAAGAGGCCACCGTTAGAAATAGTGGCCTTTTGCTGAGGATTTTGAGGTTTTCATTTCACTTTCTTGAAAAGAAGAGAAATGGAATTGATAACAAGAAGCAGAGTTAAACCGGTGTCGGCAAGGACGGCTGCCCAAAGCGGGAACGCCTCACCAAAGATGATAGAAAGAGCGGCGATTGCGACCTTAACAACAAGCGAGGCAACAATGTTGAATGTAGCCTTTGCTTTGCCGGCTTTGGCGATCTTGACCGCTTTGACGACTTTGCGAAGATCGTCGTTCATGACGACGACGTCCGCACTGTCGACGGCCATGTCGCTTCCGGCACCGCCCATGGCGATGCCAACATCAGCAAGAGCGAGGGACGGGGCATCGTTGATGCCGTCACCAATATAAGCGACTCCGCCTTTGTGGTTGTTGATCTCTTCCTGAAGGATGCGTTTCTTATCCTCTGGGAGAAGCTCGCTGTATACCCTCTTCGCGCCGACAAACTCGCCAATCTCTCTAGAGATGTCGTTTCTGTCGCCAGTGAGGATGATGGTTTCGATGTTCATCGAAGAGAGGCTATCAACCATCTCTTTCGCGCTGTCTTTGACTTTGTCCTTAAGCGTGGCGTGGCCAACATATTTGCCGTCAACGGCAACATAGGTGGTTGAACCTTTTTTGTCACACTTAACGAACGCGATCTTGTGGTCTTCGAGAAGGTGAGCGCTACCCGCTAAGACTTGGTGACCTTTATAGGTCATGGCAACGCCTTTTCCAGCGATCTCATCGTACTCAGAGATGAACTCCTGATATTTGCTTCCGTCGTCATCATCCATAAGGGCTTTGGCGAGAGGATGGTTGCTCCTTGATTCAGCGGCAAAGAGATATTCTTTGAATAACTCTTCGTCGATTTCATTCTGTTTGAAGTGGTCGATCGAGAAGACACCTAATGTGATAGTGCCGGTCTTGTCGCTAGCGACCGCATCTAAAGAGCTAAGCCAATCAAGGTATGAAGCGCCTTTGATAAGTACGCCATTCTTTGAGGCAAGGCCGATCGCGGCAAAGTATGCGAGCGGAACAGACACGACGATCGCGCATGGACAAGATATAACGAGCAAGCAGATTGCGCTATATAGCCACGTAGCCCAAACGGTTGATTCGCTGATGCCGATGAAGAGAGGCGGGATGACCGCCACAAGAACGGCGATTAAGCAGACAATTGGGGTGTATATTTTTGCAAAAGCCGTGACAAATCGCTGTGCTTTTGACTTTGAGGACTCCCCTTCTTTAACGAGCCTGATGATCTTGCTGACGGTTGAATCTTCATATTCTTTGGTGACTTCGACAACAAGCGAGCCAGAGACCAAAGTGGTTCCGGAATTGACGTTATCGCCAACACCCATTTGCTGCGGGAGGCTTTCTCCGGTTAAGGAAGCCATGTTGACTCCACCATTGCCTGAGACAATAACGCCATCTGCTGGGATGATGTCGCCAACTGAGACAAGAATCTGATCGCCGATCTTAAGGGTTTCTGGATCGACTTCCTCTTTCTTGCCTTCGTGGATCAAGCAAGCCTTCTTGGCTCTTAAGCCAACTGCGTCTTCGATGGCCTTCTTGCTTCTATCGACGGAGATGTCTTCAAATAACTCTCCAACCTGATAGAGGAAGACGACCATAACGGCTTCAAAGAATTCATTCTGTTGTTCTCCAAAGAAGCGGAGACAGAAAGCACCTATGGTGGCAATCGCCATCAAAGTGTTCTCATCAAATAGATCTTTGATGTGCCTGAAGTTCTTAAAGGCTTTCCAAAGGATGTCATAAGCGACCGCTAAATAGGCGACAGCCATGATAGCGAAGTTAATCCAAAGGGCGGCGTCGTTAGAAAGCCCCATGTTCCTGAGGCTTTGCTCGTTCCATAGGAACAAACCAAGCAAGCCTAAGACAAGGCCTGCCGCTAAACGGCAGATTAAAAAGATGAGACGACCTTTGGTCAGCTCTTCTTCTTCGTCGTGGTGGTGGCAGCAGCAACCACCTTCGTGTTCGCACTCATCATCCTCGTGATGATGGTGGTGATGGTGTTTATCTTTTTCCTCGTTCATATAGTTATTCTTCCGCGTGTTGTTGCACGACTTTGAGGAGCGAATTGACATGTTCGTCCGCTAACTTATAGAAAACCTTGGTGCCTTCTTTATGGGTGGCAACCAAATTGGCCCTCTTGAGAACCTTGAGCTGATGGGAAACCAAAGACTGGCTAGCCCCTACTTCTTCAATGATCGTGGAGACGGATTTGTCTTCGTCCATGATCGCGTAGAGGATCTTAAGCCTCGTGTAGTCGCTGGCCACATTCAGGAGTTCTTCCATCTTGGTCAGAATTTTCTCGTTTGGTATCTCGCTCATAAGTTAATAACACTCCTCACGAGCACTATTATATGAATGTTTGTTCATGTTTCAATAAAAATATGAATGAATTTTCATATATGCGAAGGAAAACGATTTAAAAAGGCGCCTCACTAGCGCCTTAGTTCCTTGAATCTTTCTTTGTCTTCCTTTGAGATACGGAACGATTCGTTCATCTTGGAGATTGTTTTCTTTTTCAGGACTTCGTCGTCCATGTTCTTAAGCAACCCATATACGAGGTCGCTATGTTTGATGGCGACTGTAGCAAGGAGCCAGGCCTCTGCCATCATAATCATGTATTCCTCGTTATAGCGAAGCAGCGGAACGATCTTCTCAATGTCAGGGCTGCCATAATGCTTCAACATTCCAACATAAGCAAACCTCGCTTCGTAGGTGTTTTTACACTTCGCAAAGTGTTCAAAAAACGGAAAATACTCTGCAAAAGTGGCCTTTTTTAGATATTGGTTCAAAACATCGGTGACTGCCCAACCTTTAACGAAATAGAGGTTCCCTTTAAGGAACTCCATCTGTTCTTTATAGGTTTTCGCTCTCTTTAAAGCGGTCACGAGATAAACGATATCAATCTCCTGGTATTCCCCTAACTCGAAATCGGAAAGTTTAAGATCTTCGTCCTTGTAATGCTCTTGGATGATTCTCTTTAGGGTCGGAGTCATAAGCCCAATAATTTTGTAAGAGGTGTTGAAAACCTTTTTAGCGAACTCCATGTTTTTGTTGTCCGCGCTGTCGAAGAGAAGCTTCTTTAAAGAAGAGTAGTTCATGGGAAAACTATAAAGACTAAGCGTTTTTCGTGTTCTGGCTATATTATACCAACGGTCTCTTCCACGCGTCAGCAGAGCAACAAAAAAGGTGCCGAAGCACCTTTTGGTTGTTTGTTCTCTATTATTCGGCCTGTTCTGCCTGGAGTTCGAGTTCCTTGTTCTCTTTGCGGTGCATGATAGAAGCGACCAAGAAGATGGCAGCAAGGATAACATCAACAATGTTGAGGACGATGGTAAGGGCGTCTGATCCGTTGCCAATGTTGGTGAATACTCTGATGGTGCAGAAGACCAAAGAGATGGCTGCGATGACAATGCAGAACATTCCCCACTTTCCTTTGAGAGAGAAGAGGAATCCACCAATGACTTCAAAAGCGTTGAATGTGAGACCGAAGACAAAGCCGGCAACAACGCCACCAATAACGGCGTCAACAGCGGCTTCGGCAACGCTTTCGCTGTAACC
>JAFZUD010000142.1 GCA_017618495.1 Bacilli bacterium
CTCTCCTCTTCAGAAGAAAGACATGCCTCTGGAAACCAAACCACTTTCTTTAAAGGCGGCGAATCCGTCAGCGTGAAGATCATCCTTACCAACGAGGCCCTCTACGACCTCTCTAGGTATGGAGGAGATACCGATACCTATAAGCACAAATACGATGACGTTTATTTCCCATGCACTTTCATCGCGACCGTCGGGGAAGAAAGATACGTCTACTATGATGTCGGCGTCAGAATGAAAGGCGCGACTTCGAGAAGACAGATAGCAGACGCTAGTGGCAACATCTCCCAAACATGTCACTTCAAGATCTGCTTCAAAGCCACCTTCGATGACTCGCTTTATGATTTGAATCAATTCACCAAATACAAACACACCTGGACATCTTCAGCGAGAGAAGCCAGGAAAGACAGAAGATTCTTCGGAATGGAGAAGATCGATTTCAAATACCTTCCAAGAAACGATGCCGCCGCAAACGGAAAGACATATAGCCAAGAGATCTATTCTTATGACCTTTTCAGGCAATACAATATCCCAGCTCCTTACGCTAGATGGGTCAATTTCACGATTCAAAGCGGTTCTACTGAAAGAACCTTCAAATACGAAGCGATTGAGGCTATCGACAAGAGATTCCTCAAACGTGCTTTAGGCGATAAGGACGGAGACCTTTATAAGTGCACCCAGGTTATTGGAACCACCACTTCATCCGGAGGCGGATGGGGCGGATGGGGAGGTACCCAAGACGTCAAATATGCTGACTTCGATAGAGATGGCGCCGTCACCACTTCCCTTGATTCAAACGGATACGCCAATGGCACGAGAATCGCCAAAGGAAAGATCGGCGTCGAAGACAATTATGGCGAATACCATCCTGTCTATTCTTTGAAAACGAATGACAGCGGAGGCGAGAACAGTGACTTCACCAATATGGCTGAACTCATTAACGTCTGCTATTCCTGCTGCGAGAAAGGCGCGCCACTTTCACTTCTTGAGTCCAAGCTCGATCTGACTGAATGGCTCAATTACTGCGCGGTTTCCTATGTCGTCGGCAACTATGACGATTTCAGAAACAACAGCAACAACTACTACATCTATTTCCGTTCTACGGACAATAAAGCCGTCATCATTCCTTACGACTATGATTACTCTCTTGGTTTGGCCAAGGAATCAAGCGTCTATAACCACATTGCCACAGACGGTCCTTTCACTAACAAAACATCTCACTCAACGATTAATATCAGCATCTTCAAAGACACAATCATCACCAACACCAATCTCTCTTATTACAACACCGGAGAGACAACCCAAAAGACTATGCAGGCCACCTATAAGAACAAGATCAAAGAGATCTCAGATAATGGCGCATTGGACTATCAACAGACCTATGTTCCTTTCATCAGCGGACTTCCTGATGGCGCAACAAGCGTCAACGACGAAAGCAACATCGTCGCACAATATATGGCCGCTAAAAAGGGCGTGATTGACGCCCTCAACTACTTCCTGATTTTGATCTCCCCTACAGGAGTTTCGATATCGTGGATTATCTCCCCTACCGAATCAGCAATTATATGGCTGTTTTGCAGGGGATTTTTTATTGAATCGACATTTCCGATGATATTCGCTTCAACCTCGCTTCTTTCGAACGAGAAATCGCATCTAATCATCTTGCAGTCGATGAGTTTGAGGTTCTTGCAGTAACAAAGAGGCTGAGTTCCTTCTATCGTGCAGTTGATGAGAGTGAGGTTCTCACTATACCAACCAAGATACTCACCATCGATATGGGAGTTCCTCACGGTGACGTTCTTGCTGTGCCAGAAAGCGTCCTTCGTCTTGAATTCGCAGTTATCGAATTCGGCATTCTCAAAATACTGGAAGGAATACTTTCCTTTCATCGAAAGCTTTTCGGCTTTGAGGTTCTTCGAACGGAGGAAAAGATATTCGGATTCAATGGATACGTTGTTGATCGTGATGTTATCAACCGACCAACCAAACTCAGGAGAAACGACATCAACATTCTCCATCTTGATGCTTTCGCATTCACGCAAGGCTTTGATGCCGTGCATCTTGGAGTTTCTGATATCGATATGATCACTATACCAGATGGCCGCTCTGCACTTATCGGTCATCTCAATGTGTTCAAGGCTTAAGCCATGGACATGCCAGAAAGGATAGCGGAGATTGAAATAGGAATCCCTGACAGAGACGTCAGAACATTCCTTAAAGGCGCTTTCGCCGTCTTTTGGGCCATCGATTGAGATATTCTCTGCCTCGACGCCATTTAAGCCGTAGAATGCCCTTTCTTCGTCGTATGTTCCACCGCTGACTTTCTTCATGGTTTCATTATACCGAAAAGAACAATAAAAAATCCCACCGAATGCTCAGTGGGATTAGTTTTTAAGAATTGATTCTTAGATGTGGAGAGGGGAAGCCTTAGCGGCAGCACGCATCTTCTCATATTCGGCAGCGAGCTTAGCATCTTCCTCAGCCTTCTTTTCGGCCTTCTTGGCAGCCGCGGCTTTCTGCTCTTCGGTCATAGCGGCCTCTTTAGCAGCGAGTTTAGCCTTCTTAGCAGCTTCTTTCTGGGAAGCCTTCATATCGGCATTGGCTTTCTTTTCGGCACGATCGGTTTCGAAAGCGGCTTCTTCTTTCTCGTAATCAAGGCCTTTCTTTTCGCAGTAGGCTTTGAATTCGATCTTTCTGTATTCCTCAGCTTCCGCTTCGGCTTCGGCTTGCTCAGCGGCTAATCTGTCAGCAGCGGAGACATATTCGACGCCAGCGGCAAGAGCGATGGCTTTCTGGTCTTCTTCAATGGCTTTGTGATCAAGGTTGGAGAATTTCTCAACATTCATGAAGAAGAAGATGAGACCACTAGCGAGGTAGCAGATGGTTTCACCGCCGAAGAAGGCCCAGATGGTGACATTCTGAATGGCTGGGTCACTGTTAAGGACGTTGCCATAGCCAGCGGCGGAAAGAAGACCAGAGATGATGCCGTTTGCAACACCGGTCATAGCGATCATGATGGAACCATAGACAGCCATGGAGAATCCGTCAGTACGGAATCCGTAGAGAGCTTCTTGGTGATCAAGAACATCGGATAAGAGAGCGAGAGAAACGTACATTGCTGGGACGGTGCCACATGCTTTAAGAGCGAAAGACGCAACAGCAATAGCCTTGGAGGCAGTAGCGTCGACACCGGAACCGGTAAGGTAGACCAAGAAAGAGAGAGCACCAAAGGCAGCAGCTAAGAAAGCACCGACTTTGATGGTGTTGGCTTTGCCATACTTGGCGACGATGATGCCAATAACCACCATACCGACAATGGTCGGGAGAGCGCCGATCATTGAGATTGTACCGGCCATATCAGCAGTACCAAACCAGGCAACGGAGAAGTAAGTAGCGGAGTTGTTC
>JAFZUD010000143.1 GCA_017618495.1 Bacilli bacterium
CTTCACCACGGTCATGACCATCTCAAGGCAGAAGAACTCCCTCATCCTCAATTCCATCGGGAAAGAATTAGAGGCCAAGCATTCCAAAACCAAGTACTTCTATAGCGACTTCAAGAAGGACGATGGAATCGAAAAAGGCAAAGCCCTTAGAGACAAATACGGCTTATACCAACAACTCTGCTGTGGGTGCAAATATACCTATGAAGAGGGTGAACGCCGTAAGCTCGAAAAGGGTTTATAAAAACCAAAAATCTGCAGCAAAACCCCGTTAAAATGAAAAAAGACCGGCTATTTGTCGGTCTTTTTCTTTTTGAAGATATTGAAGACGCCTTTCTTAGGTTTCTTCTCTTTCTTAGGTCCATATGAGGCAGCGACTTCTTCTTTCGCGGCCTTGTAATAGGTAAGCGCGGAGAAGAGGTTGTCCTTGAGGGTCTTTCTCGTCTCCTCATCGTATTTCATATACCCCCTGAAGAGAGTAAGGGCTAAATCAACTTTGCTTAACGCCATGACCTCATAGATGGTCTTTCTGTCCTTAGCCTGAAGGATGTCGAAGAGGCATTCGGTCATGAGGGACATGTCTTTATGGCTAAGTGAGGCAAGCCAATTCTGGAACATGGTCTGCTTGGTCTTTGAGGCGTTTGAATTTCTCTCAAGCTCAATTAGCTCGCCAGTCTCATCATCAAGATCCCACTTGAAGATGCTGTGCTGGAAGAAAGAGGCTTTCTCATTCGCAGAGATGACTTTGTATGGAGTCACCTGGTTGAGAAGAAGTCCGATAAGGGATTCGCCTGGAATGACCTTATGGATTCTTGGGGTGAGTCTATCTAAGGCTCTCTTGCCAAAGACCTTTGGATCTTGGAATCCAGGGCCATCATGGCAATAGCAGCCTTTGAATCGCGCGTAATATCTCCATTTCATCATGAGGGTCGCATACATAGCGAGGTTGCCGCCTTTGCTGTGGCCAATGATGGTGAATGGGAAGAGGCGGTGCTTAACGACCTTGGTGACGTAATCCTTCGCAAGCTTCTGGGAAGGAATCTCTTTCATGGTCGCAAGGTTGCAGTCTTCCTTCCAACCGACAAGGCTTCCATCGGTGCCACGGAAGACGATATATCTCATCGGTCCTTTGCCGATGAAGGTCATCGCCATGTATTGGATGCAGTCGTCGACGCTGAAATGGGATTCGATGTGTCCGATCTTCAAAGTGGAGAAGCGGGGGCACTCCAAAATCTTGAGCCAGAACTGGTTATACATGGCTGGATCGCTTGTGCCATGGGCCAAAAGGGTTTTGTCGGAGAGGTCAGCGAACTTTTTGAGTTCGACGTATTCGTCTCCGCATGATAGAGCGGAAAACCCGTATTCGAACTTGAGGTAACTTAACTGGGAAAAGACGAGGCTATCTGATTCGGAGAAAGGCTTCTCCTCAAAGCTATAGCCACCGAACTTGTTCAAATATCCAAAGATGTCCATCGGGTTACCTCCAAACGACCCCCTAATTATTGCTTAAAAAAGGTATCCGCGGTTAAAGAAATCTCAAAAAAGGATAAAAGTGGAGGGTGTCAAAAATCGTTTTTTGGCATATTCAAATAATCAAAATTATGCACAGTGCACAAAGGATAAGCCAAATATAGGCCATTTCGACACTTTTTTGGACAGCTCTTGACGATTTTCGCAAAAGTGCCATAACCATCGAAAATATTTTTCATTTTTTTGTTGACGCGCCCTCATACGCGGGAATATACTCATACACGCTGACGCCAGCGATGAAGTGCGATGTTGCTGACACGCCGAATGCCGTTGTCAAGGTACTCGACTTAGTTAGGGAACTCGCATGGAGCTAGCAAAAGCAAGCCTGAAGAAATAAGGAGGAAAATTCATGGCGAAACAGCAAGTACTGCGCATTCGTTTGCAGGCTTACGATCACAAGATTCTCGAC
>JAFZUD010000016.1 GCA_017618495.1 Bacilli bacterium
AGGCATCATTGATACCAGAAACAAGCGTTCCTGCCACCGACCGTTCATCAATCGAGACCCCAACCTCTGACAGCGTGGACGAAACCATTGAAAGAAAGATCATCCTTAGGGATAATGCCACAACCTTCACTGGCTCAGGCATCTCCGTCCAAGACAACACGGTCATCATTTATAAACCTGGAACCTATAACGTCTCAGGAACCCTTTCAAACGGTTCGATCTACGTTACCGATGACTCCGACCAAGAAGTCGAGCTCATCCTTAATGGCGTCTCCATCACCCAAAGCGGGAACAACACCCTCGCCCCGATCTATAGCGCCAGAAAAACCAAACTTAAGATCAAGAAATACAAAGGCACCACTTCCACGATCACCGACAACCGTGTCGCGATTGCTGACGATGCCGATGACAGTGCGGCCATCTTCTCGAATAAGAAGCTTAGCATTGTCGGCGCAGGCACTCTTAACGTCGTCGGCAATCTCAAAAATGGCGTAGCCTCTGACACCAAGATCGAAGCGAAAAACGGAACCCTTTCAATCAAAGCCAAGAACAAAGGCATGAAAGCCGATAAATCAATCGTCCTTGGCCATGCCGAAGACGAAGGCATCATCTCCATCGAAGCCACCGATAACGACGGCATCAATGTCGAGAAGAAAGATGGTGACACCTTCGAAGAAGGCGACGTCAAAGGCGTTCAGTTCAACAAAGGAACCTACACCATTGTCTCTAAAGACAAAGGCGTCAAATCCGGTTATGACGTTGAGATCCTCGATGGCAGTTTGAACATCACTTCCACTAGCGATGATGGTATCAACGCTGAAAATGACGTTTATGTCAAAGGCGGAACCACCACAATCAGCGCAGGAGACGATGGCATCCACGCCGACAACAAACTCGCGATCTCTGGCGGAAGCACGACCGTCACCAAATCATTTGAAGGCTTAGAGGCCCTCGACCTTGAAATCTCCGGCGGAACCAATAGCGTGATCGCTAGTGACGATGGCCTTAATGCTGGCGGCGGAAACGATTCCTCTAGCCCAGAAACCCCTTGGGGTCCTCGTGGAGGCGAATCATCCACAGCATCGTCCGCTGTCCTCACCATCTCTGGTGGTATGAACTACATCCAGTCCACAGGTGATGGAATTGACTCAAACGGAAACCTCTATGTCACTGGCGGAACTACCGTCGTCAATCAGTCCGGAAACGGAAACGGCCCTCTCGACTATGGCGAAAGAGGCGAATTCAAACAGTCTGGCGGCACCTTAGTCGCTTATGGCTCAAATGATATGCTCGTCACATCAAGCGGCACCCAGTATTCGTTCCTTGGCTCATACACCTCTGGCGTGAGCACTTCCAACTACTTTGCTATCGCAAACGGCGGCTACACCTGGCTCATCAAGCCACAGACCACCAAAGCTTATTCGCTATATATCTCTAGCAGCGACTTCGTAGAAGGCTCTGTCGTCTTCTCTTACGTCGCTAACGCTACTGCAACTGGCGAACTTCTTAGAGGCTTATACAAAATGTCTGGTTCCGTTTCTGGAACTCAGATCTCTGGCGGAACCTGGAGCTCAACCACCATCAACATCGGCACCGCTAGCGGAGGCCACGGAGGCGGAGGCGGCCCTGGTGGCGGAGGCGGAGGCCCACAAAGACCATAAACTAAAAGGTCAGCAATCGCTGGCCTTTCTTTTTGCTATAATTGTCCCATGAGCGACATCATCGAAATCGAAGCCAAAGCCTTAGTAAGCAAAGAAGACTATGAAAAATTGGTCTCTCTTTTCAAAGAGAACCGCTCATACGTCCAGATTAACTATTACATCGACACAAAAAATTCTGACGTCAGGAAGAAAGGTCTTTCCCTTCGCGTCCGTTTCAAAGACATGAAGTTTGAGATGACCGTCAAGGTTCCTAGAGCCGAAGGCCATATTGAGAAGAACGTCTATATCACCGACGAGGAATTCGAAGGAATCAATGGTCAGACATCCTTCCCAGATAACGAGATCAAAAAGTATCTCGATGAAGCGGGTATCGATACCTCAAAGCTCTTCATCAAGACCGTCCTATCAACGAGAAGAATCGATGCCGAATATGAAGGCGGAGAACTTGCCATAGACATGAATAACTACTCTGGCATAACCGACTATGAGGTTGAGCTAGAGCACAAGGATATGGCCACCGCGACAAAGTATCTGAAACAGCTATTCGATGATAACGGCATCCCGTTTGAGTTAAACAAAAGAAACAAGATCAGACGGGCTTTAGAGGCTATTGGAGAATAAAAAAAGCGCCAAATTGCTGGCGCTTTTTAATTTTTGAAGTACTGTTCTTCGTCGATGAGGCACTGCTCTTCACCAGGTTTGATTGGCTTACGGTCAGTACCGACTGGACAGGTTGGGAACTTCGGACACCACTCTCCGCAAAGGAGGTCGGCGTATCTTCTGGCTCTTGGGATGAAGGTGCGAATCTCTTCTTCGTTATATCCAACTTGGACTCTCTTGTCGTCAACGATGATTGGACGGCGGAGAACGGAAGGATTGTTTTTGATGAAGGTGATGAGCTCGGAGACTTTCATCTCGTCGAAGTTGATGTTCTGTTCCTGAACAATCTTACTCCTTGGGGAGATGATCTCATCGGTTCCGTCGATGCACTTCGTGATGATGTCACGAATCTCAGCTTCATTAAGGGAACCGCTGAAGATATCTTTGCTGGTATATGGGATCTTTTGATCATCGAACCACTTCTTTACTTTGCGGCAGGATGAGCATGATGGTGATCGTGGGCAGGATGCCGGGGATATCCACGTGCCAGATGCGCTGCGCCTTGTTCGCGCCGTCGATCACCGCGGCCTCATGCAGCTCCGGGCTGATGGCGGACAGTGCCGCGAT
>JAFZUD010000144.1 GCA_017618495.1 Bacilli bacterium
GGTGTGACAACGCCATGGGACTGCATATAGGCTTCTAAGTTAGCCAAACGGAGATTGCTTGGGACGATATCAACGCCCTTGCAGTTCGTTCTTCTGATGATCGCATTAATGTCGGCTTCCTTGATGCAGGCGTCATAGACGGTATAAGCCAAAGAAGTGATATCAAAGCCAAATCCACGGGTGGAATTGCCTTGCGAATCGAAATCAATCAAAAGCACCTTTTTGCCATAGCTCGCTAAAGCACTAGAAAGGTTAATGGCCGTCGTTGTCTTTCCGACTCCACCTTTCTGATTGGCAATGCTTATGATTCTCGTCATAAAACTATGATATTCCAAATAATTGGAAAAATCTAAAAAACCTTTGCAAAACTAGGTTATTTTACAAAGGCTTCTTCTGGATTTCTGCCCAAGAACGAGGATACTTCTTTTCGGTCTTCTTCTCCTTCTTGAGGATGATGTTATAACGGACTCCCTCATCATTCGGGAGAGCTTGTTCATTGATGTTGATTACCTTTAGGTAAAGTTTCTGAACTGCTTTCTTGGCGTCAGCGAGTTCTTCTTTTCCTTTGGCGCCTTTCATGGCAATCATAAGGCCCTTCTCTTTGATGAGAGGGACGCAGACTTCGAGGAGGATATTGAGAGGGGCAACCGCTCTAGCGGTGACGATGTCGAAATGCTCTCTCATATCAAGGTCTTCGCCACGGGAATTGACCACGAAGGCGTTCGTGAGATTGAGTTCTTTGATGACCTCGTTGAGGAACATGCATTTCTTGCCAGTCGCATCAACAAGGGTGACGACGCATTTAGGATAAGCGATAGCCCAAACCATGCCTGGGAATCCAGCGCCTGTTCCTAAGTCGCAAATAAGTTTGTCATCTAAGAGGTCATGATCGGTTGGGAGGAGGCAATCATAAAAATGCTTCTCGACAATCTCTGGCTCATCGGTGATGGCGGTGAGATTCATCTTCTCATTCCACTCCTTCAGGAGTGAAGCGTATTTCTTGAAACGCTCAACGGTCTTTTCGTTAAGTTCGATTTTGCCTGATAAGAGGCTCACCATCTCTTCGTAAGTCATAAAAGACCTCTCTTCTTCATCGTCAAAATGATAATCGAAATGTCAGCAGGGTTCACCCCTGGAATGCGGGAAGCCTGACCGATCGTGGCAGGATTGACCTTCTTGAGCTTTTCTCTGGCCTCAAGACGAAGACCTTCCCAAGAAGAATAATCTTCCCCTGCCGGCATCTTGATGTTCTCAAGCTTGTGGTTGCCTTTGGCGTCCTTCAACTCTTGGGTGATATAGCCCTCATATTTGACTTTTGTCTCAAGAGACAAGACAGCGGCATCATCGAAGTCGCGGTAGCTTTCCATCTCTGGCATGAAACTCATGATCTCACGGAGATGAAGTCCTGGACGTTTCAAAAGCTCGTAGCCTCTATGTCCGATCTCATAATCTGTGAAACCGTTGGCAAGGAGATACTCTTTAAGTCCCTCTTTGTCAGAGACGACTGTGTTCTTAAGTATTTCAATCGCTTCAGCGATTCTCTTTGTTTTGTTTCTATATTTGGCGATTCTCTCTTCGGAGGCTAAACCAATCTCGTAGCCTTTCTCAGTGAGTCTATCGTCAGCGTTGTCATGACGGAGAAGGAGACGATACTCCGCTCTCGAGGACATAAGACGATATGGTTCATCAACGCCTTTGGTGGTCAAATCATCGATCATGACGCCGATATAGGCTTCGTCTCTAGCGAGAACGAAAGGACTTTGTCCTTTGATGGCCCTTACTGCGTTGATGCCCGCCATAAGACCTAAAGCAGCCGCCTCTTCATAACCCGAGGTGCCACAGATCTGGCCAGCGATGTATAAACCATCGTATTTCTTGGTCTTTAAAGTGGAATCAAATTGGAATGAGGCCACCGCATCATATTCGATTTGGTAGGCGTATTTAAGGATTTCGGCATGCTCCAAACCTGGAAGGGTATGGACAAGCTTCTCCTGGAGTTCATGAGGGAAGCCGGTGCTGAAACCTTGGAGATAAATCGATTCGCCTTCTTCGAATTCCGGCTCAAGGAAAAGCTGATGACGTTCCTTGTCGGCAAAACGAACGACCTTGGATTCGATGGATGGGCAGTATCTTGGTCCAACGCCTTTGATGACGCCATTGAAGACAGCAGACTCGGAAAGATGTTCCTGAATCATCTTGATGGTTTCATCAGACGTATAGATCAAATAGCAAGGAAGCTGGTTCTCAAGAGGAGTGAATTCCTTGGTTAAGTATGAGAAAGCGAGCTCTCCATCCATGCCTGGCTGGATTGAAGCGTTCGAAAAATCGATCGTGCTCTTTTTGATGCGTGGAGGAGTTCCCGTCTTTAGACGGAACATCTCAATTCCCATCTTTTGGAGGCATCCAGAAAGACCATGTGAGGCTTCTTCGCCATCAGGTCCTTCCTCTTTGACCATCTGTCCGGAGATGATGGTGCTCTCCATGTAGGTTCCGGTCGTGAGGATGACCGCCTTCGCGGAAATCTTTTCGCCTTCTTTGGTGATGACACCAGTTACTTTGCTTTCATCATAGATGAGCTCAGTGACCTGGCATTCTTTGATTGTTAGATTAGGAACGGTATCAAGGTATTCCTGAACGTGTTCTGGATAACCTTTCTTATCGACTTGGGCACGGAGGCACTGAACGCCGGGACCTTTGCCGGTGTTAAGCATCTTGATCTGAAGAGGATGGTAATCAGCGAACTGACCCATCATTCCACCAAGGGCGTCGATCTCACGGACGACGATGCCTTTCGCGCTTCCGCCGATATGAGGATTGCATGGAGTGTTGGCGATCATCTTCTTGTTGAGAGTGCACAAAAGGGTACGCATTCCAAGATGCGCACTGGCTGCTGCAGCTTCTACTCCAGCATGCCCACCACCAACGACAATTACATCAAAATCCACTGCAAAACCTCGGTATTTTATGTTTTTGTCTAGCCAACTGAGTCGGACATATCGAGCTTAATGAGACGGTTGAGCTCAATCGCGTATTCCATTGGAAGCTCTCTTGAGAATGGCTCAATGAAGCCCATGATGATCATATTCGTCGCGTCTTCTTCGCTGATGCCACGGCTCATAAGATAGAAGAGTTGCTCTTCATTGATCTTGGAGACTGTGGCCTCGTGTTCGATATAGGAAGTCGCGTTTTTGATCTCGTTCTTTGGATAGGTATCGGAACGGGATTCGCCATCAAGGATGAGGGTGTCGCATTCAACGTGCGAGTGAGCGTTCTCCGCGCCTTCATGCATACGGACGGTGCCACGGTAATTGGCGACGCCGCCATGAGAGCAAACGGACTTCGAGATGATGTTCGAAGATGTGTTCTTTCCGATATGAATCATTCTTGCACCGTTGTCTTGGAACTGGTTTCTTCCACCGACGGCGATCGAGATGACTGTGCCTTTCGCGCCATCACCCTGAAGGATGCAGGCTGGGTATTTCATGTTGCGAAGGGAGCCGATGTTGCCATCAACCCATTCCATATGGCCATCTTCCATGACAAGGGCCCTTTGGGTGACCATGTTGACGATGTTATTGGACCAGTTCTGGACGGTTGTGTATCTGCATCTCGCTCCTTTGAGGACGACGATCTCAACGACTGCGGCGTGTAAGGATTCTTTGCTATAAATAGGCGCGGTGCATCCTTCAACGTAGTTGATGGAGCTGCCTTCGTCGCAGATGATGAGACTTCTCTCGAATTGTCCTGACTTCTCGTTGTTGATGCGGAAGTAGGACTGGAGAGGCTTATCGAGTTTGACGCCTTTTGGAACATAGATGAAAGATCCACCGCTCCAGACTGCGCCATTGAGGGCGGCGAACTTGTTGTCGTTGAATGGGACAACGGTGCCGAAATATTTCTTAAATAATTCTGGGTAAAGCTTTAAGCCCATATCAGCCGAGAGGAAGATGACGCCTTTGTCTTCGGCTTCTTTGAGCATGTTGTGGTAAACAACCTCAGATTCGAATTGGGTGGTCGCACCGCTAAGGTACTTCTGCTCAGCCTCTGGGATTCCAAGCTTTTCGAATGTATTCTTAACGGCCTCTGGAACGTCTTCCCACTTTGTGGATTCGCTGTCAGCGACCCTGGTGTAGTAATGGTATGAACCGAAATCGAGGAAAGAAAGATCTGGGCCATAGTTTGGAAGAGGGAACTTCTCAAAAGTCTTTAAAGACTTTAGACGGTACTCGAGCATCCATTCTGGCTCACCTTTGATCTTCGAGATTTCTCTGACGACCTGTTCGTTTAAACCAACGCCGGTTGAAAAGATTTCCTTCGCCTCGGTTTTGAAATTGTATTTGTATTCTTCTTCAAGGAACTTGGTATCTTCTGTCATATCAGTTTCCTTTCTTTTCGAGGTCCTCAAGCATCTCTTTGAGAGCTGTCCAGCCCATGGTTGCACAGTGGATTCTTGCGGCCTGTTTTCCGGTATTCATGAAGACGATAGCCTCATCGAGGACCGAGTCGTCGTATTCCTTCTCGTCGATCATCTTGAGGTATTGCTCAATCATGTATAAAGAGTCTTTGTAGTCTTTGCCGATGCACTGCTCACAGACGATGTCTGTGGAAGCGGTTGAAATCGTGCAAGCGGTCCCTTCCCACATCGCATCGACAACCTTGCCATCAGACGACTTGAGATAGATATCGATGTCGTCGATGCAGTTGACCGCGCTTGAATGGGTCTTGGTGTATCCTTCGCCAGCAGGAACGCCTTTATGGCGAGGGTTTGAATAATGGTCCATGATGATTTCACGCATCATCTGGGGATTAAGCTCAAAAGTAGGCATCTAAGAACTCCTCCTTTCCGTGTTTGACGGCATCGACAAGGACGTCGATGTCTTCTTTGGTGGTATAGAAGTAGAAGCTTGCGCGGATGGTCGCTGGGGTGCCAAGGAAATCGTTGAGGATCTTGGCGCAGTGATTGCCAGAGCGGCAAGCTATACCTTTGCTATTGAGGAAGGTCGCACCATCTTGGGCGAAAACGCCGTTGATGTTGAAGGTGACGATACCCGCTTCGGAGTCTTTGTTGTAGATGGTTACGTTTCCGGTCTTGTTTAATTCTTCGACCGCGTACTTCTTAAGTTCTTCTTCGTGGGCGTTAATGTTCTCGAGGCCGATGTTCATGATGTACTTCACAGCCGCATCAAGTCCGATGATGCCTTCAAGATTGACGGTTCCGCCTTCGAATTTGACAGGAGCGTCAAGATATGTGGCTTTGCCACACATGTTGAATCTCGCGTTCATTCCGCCGCCAGTCATGAATGGGTCGGTCTTCTGAAGAAGATCGTATTTTCCATAGAGGACGCCGATGCCGGTTGGGCCGCACATCTTGTGTCCGCTCATGGAGAGGAAATCGCAATCAAGGTCTTTGACGTCGATCTTCATATGAGGCGCGGATTGAGCGCCATCGACAACAAGGATCGCGCCATGTTTGTGGGCGACTGCGGCGAGTTCTTTGATTGGGGTGACATAGCCAAGGACATTGGTGACCTGAGCCACTGCAACGATCTTGGTTTTTGGACCGATGGTCTTCTCAAGGTTTTCGGCGGTAAGTCTTCCTTCTTTTGTAAGAGGGATGAATCTGGTGACCGCACCGGTCATTTCGCAGACCTTGTACCAAGGAAGGACGTTTGAGGCGTGCTCCGCTTCGGTAAGAAGAATCTCGTCTCCCTCTTTGAGGAATTTGGCGCCATAGCCAAAGGCAACGAGGTTGATCGACATGGTGGTTCCAGCCGTGAAGACGATCTCTTTGGACTCAGCGTTCAAAAGCTTGGCGAGGGTGTTTCTCGCTTCGGCGATTTTCTGGTCCATGTTGTAGCAAAGATCATAATCCCCACGGTGGGAGTTTGAAGTCTCGTGGGTGTAATAATTGGATATGGCATCAAGGACACAATCAGGTTTGAAAGTGGTCGAGGCATTGTCCAACCAGACGAGTGGTTTGCCTTGCATTTTGATGCCGTTTCTAAGCATCGGGAAATCGTTTCTCAAAGATTTGAAATCAATCATTTTAGAAACCTCCTTCAATGATGGAATCGATGCGATTTTTCACATTTTCATCAGCAAATCCCGCTTCGATTGGTCTGAGATAACCAGAAGCGATAAGACGTTTTGCCTCTTCTAAAGAGACTCCGCGGCTTTGGAGATAATAGAGATGCTCTTCGTTAAGACGGCCAACGACTGCGGCGTGCGAGGCGCTCACATCGTTGTCATCAATGACGAGGGCTGGGGATGCAATGCCATCGCTTTTCGGATCGAAGACGATGATCTTCGCAACCTGCTTGGTATTGGTTTTGACAGCGCCTTTTTCGATGGTGCCAGTCCCCTTGAAAATGAGGCGGCTCTCATCTCTTGCGATGCCATAATTAGACATGCTTGCGGTCGTGTGCGGCGCGCTATGGATGACAGAAGTGATGAACTCCTTCTTGGAATCCTTGGTGCCCATTGAGGAAAGGTGCCAATTGCACTCAGCGCCTTCTTCGAGAAGCTCAACCAAAACCTCAATCTTGCCTTGGAAGACACTGAAATCAGCCATATAGGCTTCGAAGTCAGCATCGCGATGGACTTTGACGACGATCTTGGAGCTTTCGAGTTTCTCAAAAGACGCGATGTTGAGGATCAACTTCGTGTCTTCCGGAACATCAATGCTTAACGACGCAGGAAGGTTATCAATGTAGGAAAGGGTTTTCTCACTTCTCATTTTTGACTGCTTCTCTAGTTGCGCAAACGCCAATCGAGACCTGGTTCATCGCTGGATTGATCTCTTTGGCGATTTCGATGCCGAGCTCGGTTTTGATCCACTCATAACCTTCGGTATCGACACGTTTGATAATCTCTGGGCCACCGGAGACGACGATGCGTCCGTTGATGATGATGGCGGCTCTGGTTGGTTTCACAAGATCAAGTAATCTTGCGTAGTGGGAGATGACAAGGATGCCCGCTCCCCTGGCGCGTTCTTGATTGATGACATCGGAGACGACGTTGATCGCATCAACATCGAGACCGGAGTCGATTTCGTCGAGCATCGCGATCCTTGGTTTGAGGAGTCTCATCTGAAGGATCTCGTTGCGTTTCTTCTCACCGCCGGAGAAACCTTCGTTGAGGTTACGGGAGTTCATCTCGAATGGGATGCCGACTTCTTTGTAGGCTTTCTCAAGCTCACGGTAGAACTGGAAAAGGGCCATTGGCTTTTCACGATGTGAATTCATGGCCGCTTTATAGAAATCCGCGCTGTTTAAGCCAGGGATTTCGACTGGATACTGCATGCCAAGGAACAAACCAAGCTGGCTGCGTTTATCTGGTGACATGGCCAAGACATCCTGGCCGTCGAAAGTGATGGAACCTCCATCAACGGAATATTTTGGATCACCCATGATGGTGGCGATCAAAGTGCTCTTGCCGTGTCCGTTTGGACCAAGAAGAGCAACGGTTTCGCCCTCATCCATCTCAAAGTTGAGCCCTCTGAGAATCGATGTCCCTTTAACTGAGACATATAGGTCTTTGATAATTAGTTTTGCCATAGCAACCTCCTAAAAGGCGTGAATATTCTAAAACCCTCAACTTAAACTCACAATCAATGTAGTAAAAAATGTTACAAATCGCATTAAAAAACATAGTTTTTGGTATTTATGAAGCCTGCATCGCCTTTTTGCGTAATTTTGTTGTTGCACCAATTCTCTTAAGAGAATAGACTTATCTAGCATCGTTTGTGCAAGGAGGAACGAGTCCACACTTATGAAGAAAACGAAATGTGCTCTCGGCCTGGTTGCGTTTGCTACCTCTGTTATGGCCCTTTCGGGCTGCGGCAGAGCCACCGCTTCCAAAGACGGCGTCATTATGACCTACACCGACGCCAACGGAAACCGCACCAGCTATACGGCCGAGGACTTGCTCAAGAACTATCAGTCTTACAGCAGTTCTTTGAGCAGCGAATTTGACAAGATCTATGAAGTTCTTGTCCGTCATTACTATGACCAGGACGCCCAGTCCACTAAATTAGCTTCCCTTAAAGCGGAAGCCACCAATAAGGTTTTGTCCGACAAGCAGAAAGCAGAAAACAACGCTGCCAACAACAAGACCTCTTATGAAGCTGAATTCCAAACCTATTTGGATGCCGCTAACGTCGACAACGTTGACCAGCTTTATGAAAAGTATCTCTACGACGAAGAAAAGGCTGACTTCCAGAATGAGATCTATAACACCTACGGAACCGGTGACAGCAACGTCAACGGTTACGAGGCTATGAAGAATGGCTATTACATGAATGGCACCACCCTCACCGAAGCCTTCCCAGAATCCAAAGATAGCAATGGATTCGTCTGGGGCCGCGGCTCTGAAGGCTGGCTTGGCACTCAAATGCCATACCACATCCGCCACATCCTTATCAAACTCAATGGCGGCGGTGATAAGAAATACACTCAGGATAGAATCGCTGAAACCGCTAACGAAGGCGGCGAGACGAC
>JAFZUD010000145.1 GCA_017618495.1 Bacilli bacterium
CGAGGGCTTCATGAAGATTGTCTCCCTTGCACCTGAAGTCCTATAAGGAGGAAATCGCACATGAAAATAAGAAAAGGCGATACCGTAAAAGTTATAGCTGGCGGAAATTCAAGCAAGAATCAGGATAAGGGCAAAACCGGTGAAGTCTTAAAGGTTAACGTTAAGGAACAAACCGTTGTTGTCCAAGGTGTCAATGTCGTGGTCAAACACCTAACCAGATAACAAGAATCCTGAGGGCAACATTGAAACCAAAGAGGCGCCAATCCATGTCTCTAACGTTGCCTATTACGACACCAAAACCAAAGAAACCGTCAAAATCGGTTATGCGGTTATCGATGGTAAGAAGGTCAGAATTAATAAGAAGACCGGTTTACCATTAGAAAAGAAAGCGGCCAAGAAGGCAGCTAAGAAAGCTGAACCTGCCAAGAAGGCCACCAAGACAGAAGAAAAGGAGGACTAGTCGATGAATCGTTTACAAGTTAAATATAAAGAAGAAGTCGCTCCAGCCCTTCTTAAGAAATACGAATACTCTACTGTTATGCAAATCCCAAAGATTGTCAAAGTCGTTATCAATATCGGCGTTGGCGATGCTACCGGTAACGCTAAACTCTTAGAGGATTCCGTCAAGGAATTGACCCAAATTAGTGGTCAAAAACCTGTTATCACCAAGGCTAAGAAATCAATCGCTACCTTCAAATTAAGAGAAGGTATGCAAATCGGTTGTAAAGTCACCTTAAGAGGCGAAAGAATGTATGAATTCTTAGACAAACTCATGAATATCTCGCTCCCAAGAGTTAGAGACTTCCGTGGTGTTTCCAAAACCGCCTTTGATGGTAGAGGCAACTACACCTTAGGTGTTAAAGAACAATTAATCTTCCCTGAAATTAACTATGAACAAGTTAATAGAGTCAGAGGAATGGACATTGTTATCGTCACAACGGCTCCAAATGATGAACAAGCTAGAGACTTGTTAGCCTTAATGGGTATGCCGTTTGCACGTTAGTAGGAGGGTAAAGATATGGCAAAAACATCACAAAAAGTACGTTATTCACGTCCTAAGAAGTATGCTGTTAGAGAGTACACACGTTGTGAACGCTGTGGCCGCCCTCACGCTGTTTTAAGTAAATTCAAGCTCTGCCGTATTTGTGTTAGAGAATTGGCTTACAAAGGCCAAATCCCTGGCATGAAGAAGTCGAGCTGGTAAGGTTTAGAAGGAGGAAATAAACATGGGAATGACAGATCCAATTGCTGATATGCTTACAAGAATCCGTAATGCTAATCAGATGAGAAATGCCACCGTTGCTATGCCTCACTCCAAGGTCAAGGAAGAACTTGCCAAGATCTTAAAAGAGGAAGGTTATATCGAAGGATATGAAACAAGTGGCGAAGTCAAAAAAGAACTAACATTAACCTTAAAATATGTTGGTAATGATCGCGTTATTACTGGTTTAAAGAGAGTTTCTAAACCTGGATTACGCGTCTATGTTGGGGCCAAAGATATGCCCAAGGTCTTAAACGGTCTTGGTATCGCTATCATCTCCACCCCTAACGGTATGGTTACCGATAAGGTAGCGCGCAAGAACAATGTGGGC
>JAFZUD010000146.1 GCA_017618495.1 Bacilli bacterium
GCCACCCTCAAGAAGCACAACATCAACGGTCTTCTCGTCAATGGCGGAAACGACTCCATGAATACCTGCATGAGACTCAGCCACCTCGCCAAAGAGAAAGGCCTTGACCTTAAGGTCATGGGCGTCCCAAAGACCGTCGACAATGACTTAATGGGCACTGACTTCGCCCTTGGCTTCCCAAGCGCCGCCCTCTATGTCATCAACGCCCTCAAATCCCTTATCCTCGACGTCCGTTCCTACAAGAAAGGCAAAGTCCTCTGTGTTGAGATCATGGGCAGAGATACCGGCTGGCTCACTGCCGCCGCGGACGCTCTCCCAGAAGAATGCCGCCCAGACTTCATCCTTCTCCCAGAAGTCAAACTCGATCAGAAAAAATTCTATGAGGACCTTGGCCGCGTCTACCTCCAGAAAGGTTATGCGGTAGTGGCCCTTAGCGAAGGCATCGACATCGGCGTCCAAAGCGACGACATCGACGCGTTCGGCCACGCTCAGCTCGAAGGCGTTGCCTATGCCCTCCAAGCCCGCGTTAAGGAAGACCTCCATCTCCCAACCCGCGTTACCGTCCTCAGCACATCCATGCGTGCCTCCTCCATCCTTGCCTCCGAAGTCGACATCAACGCCGCCATCGCCTGTGGCGAAGCCTGCGTCAAAGCCCTTCTCGATGGCAAGAGCGGAATGATGGCCGTTCTCAAGAGAACCTGTGCCGCCCCATACGCCTTCGAAATCGAATTCGAGCCAATCGAGATGGCTGCCGATGCGATCAGATACGTCCCAGAGGATTTCATGAAGGATACCACCCATCTTTCCAAGAAGTTCGCTGAGTACGTCAAACCTCTTCTCGTCATGAGAAAAGAGCTCAAAATCACTGACGGTCTCTTCGAATCCTCTTCCTTCAAATACAAGAAAGTCGATTAATCTCATCTAGATGAGAATCGTTACGGAATAGAATTGTCACCCTCAAATGGTGGTGATATAATTCTTTCCGCTGCATCCGTAGCCAAGCGGTAAGGCAATTGACTGCAACTCAATGACCGGCGGTCCGATTCCGCCCGGATGCTCCACTTAAAAAAGAAACACACCTTTATGGTGTGTTTTTTTGTCCTCTTTGGAATATTGTCCAAACTGCGTTTGAAAGATTTGTGTTTTATTTATCCTCTTTACCTTAATTCATGCGACAATATCTTTACAAAGTATCTTCTTTCGGGAGGCTTACATATGAAAAAATTCTTCGGTTCGTTTTTCTCTAGTTTGTTCGCGATCGCGCTAGGGATCGGTTTAGCGTCGTCCTCCCTTTATGAGGTAGAACCGCTTAGATGGCAAGAGCCAGTAGAGCCTCTTTCCTTTACTGATGGGGTCGTTACCCTTGGAAGATATCCTCAGACTTTGACCGATTTAGAGCCAAACACCATTAAGAGTCTGGGCACGCTTGATGATACGACCGGTTGGTACACCTATAACCAGAAGCAGTACGCCATTTCGACGGTCAAGATCGATTCCGAGTATGCTAGTGCCGCCAAATGGAACAATGGAAGCAATGCATCCAATTTAGATAACGTCGAAAAAGTCTTCCTCGTTGAACCTATTAAATGGGAAGTCCTTTCTTCTAGTGGTTCTTGCGTAGACATCATCTCAACCAGAATCATCGAAAGATGGCAATTCACTTGGTCAGGGGACAACGTGGAATTTAAGAGGTCCGATTTATACAAATTCTTGACTGGAGACTTCTATAAGAGAGCTTTCGACGATACCGATAAGTCTTATCTCCAATCATATGATTCAGAAACCCCATCCTATTTTGAACTCCCAGAAGCAGGGGTTTTGAAGGATTACGCTGACGAAAAAGCGGAATATCCTTCCGACTACGCAATCGCCTCAAATCTCTCAGGAAATCCTGCAAGGGGAGGCGAAACCTACGTCAATGGCCCGTATTGGACGAAAACCGTTGCAGGAGATAGGATTACGGTCTATTGGACCAAGAAAGGCACGACAAATTGCCTTCCGACTGACCCAAAAATCGGTGTCAGGCCACTAATAAGAATCGAGTCTAATGGTTCTGGAGGCACTGGCATCTCAACCGTTGATCCGAGTTCACCTTCCAAATCTTCAAGACGCGGTGGCGGCGGAAATGTCACTCTTGGCCTTGGCATCGCTTTCATGGTCATCGGTGCAGGAGGCTTAATCGCTTTCTTCGTTCTTTGGTCCAAAAAGCATAAAAACGGCAAACCACCTCTTTGGATCATCATCTCGATCGGTTGTTGTTTAGTTATTTCGGTGGTTGGCATCGGCTGCTTCTCTAGCGGAGTTGGCGGCGGAAACGTCATCTATGGCTGGTACGGAGGAAATAATTATGACTGCGTCGAATTCGGCGAAAGACTCGCCATCAACCTAACCGCTGATGGTAAGGTCTACCGTTATGTCGGAGACGCTTGGGTCGACAGCGCAACGAATTACCTTTTGGTCCTTCAGCCAGGTGTCGGCGAATGGGAGTATAGCAATGGACAACTCACCATTTATGCCGCTCCTGAGTGGCGTCGCAGCAGCTGGGAACAGCTCGAGATGACCTACAACGATTGTCATGGCCTTGGCTCCTTCCTTCACTATGAAGGTTATGTCGGAACCGCCTATCAGTGGTACCATTACTCAACCATGGATTCTGGCGGAATCGAACAAATCAGGAACAAAGATACAGGCGAAGGCGAAGGTATTTGGAAATAAGGGGGACTAACTAATGAAGTATTGCACTAAATGTGGCGCTCAAATGGTCGATGATGCCCTCTTCTGCCCGCGATGCGGAACTAGAGTCGCTCCGATCGTTGAGGAAAACAAAGAGCCAGTTTACGAAGAACCGGCTCCTCAAGAAACTCCTAAAAAGGCAAACAAAGTCATAAAAGGACAAGCAAAACCCGCGTATGAGCAAACCCTCAAGGAGTTCTTGCCTGTTTCTTTGGTCATCTTTGTCGGCACCCTCGCTTTATGGATCGTTCAGGCCTTGGCCCATCCTACGGGGATTCTTCGTTTCATGCCTCTGATCATATTCACGTTGATCGGGGGAACATATGGGTTCTTGAACTTCTCTAGGGCCCTTCAGTGTTATAAGAGGCAAATCTATTTCAAAGCCGCTTTGTCACTGGTTTTGTCGGTGGCGCTCTTCACATGTGTCATCATTAATATCATCAAATTGATAGGTGGTTAAACGAAAGCAAACGAGCCTGACAGAAATGTCGGGCTTTTTTCTTTTTAGAAAATAAGTATTGAATTACTGAATTGAAAAGTTCTATAGTGCACCTATACCGAAGCATTGAAGGGGGAACAGATATGAAAAAATCACTATTAGCGTCGCTTATGGTCGTTTGTTTGAGTGGATGTTCCGCCCATTATGGACAAATAGCGTGCGAGACCATCGAAATGGTTGAAAATGGTCGCGTGGTTTTCAAAGACGGCCATGGCGAGGACTTCCACCGCGTCAATGAATTCGTAAGCGCGGCAGGGGACATAATCTACACTGACTATGTTCCTTACACCTGGAGACCTGAAAACAATCATCCTGAGAAGCTTAAGGTATACGCCACAAGGAATTCCGAAGAATACGTTGAATATGAATTCTATAGTGATATCGGACCGATTGGATACACCAAGAACTGTTATGTGGATTTGAAAGCCCATACAGTCGAAGTTGAAATCATCTATACCGACATGGCTTTGTCATATCCCCAGTTCCGCGAGATGGAAGGGGCCGAGGAAGCATATGAATGCGCCAAAAAATGCTACTACCATATCAAGGGCAGCATTGTTTACCTAGATGAGATCCAAAAAGGCCTTGAATGCCATTACTTCACGACTTTTGGCGAAGATGCCGAAATCACCTACACCGAACTGAAATAAAGAACCATCAAACAACCTTTGAGCGGTTTCTCGATAGTTAATCGTCTTATTAGACGAGGAGGAGAACCTTATGAAAAACATCAAACAAATCGCTCTGCCATTAACACTTCCTTTAGCGCTTGCCCTTTCCTCTTGCGCCATCTCGAATAGATCATCCTATACCAGCAATAGCTCTCCGGATTCGGAGACTCCCATGAGCACGAGAGCGGTGGAATACTCTTTGGCCTCCTCGGAACGAGAGGGCATGTTAGAAGCGTATGCCACATTCTTCAAAGACACTTTCGAATGCGACAAATTGCACGTTACGACAAGGTCTTCCGATGGGATTATCTACGATTACTCGGATGAATCCGTTTCAGGTACATCGAGCCATTACCAATTTTTCGAGTCAAGGCCGGCTGGTTATTGCGACACTTATTACCACGCCAAAACAATCGAGCAATGGGCTTTTATCGATGAAGATGGACGAACGATCTCCGCAGAGACCGATGAGTCATCCTCCAGCCGTTATTTCATGGATGAGGCGACTTATGAGGGAACCTACGAAAGATATAAAAAGGACATCGATCTCCCACAATACCTAGACGATGCTTTAACCATAAAGGGCGATGGAGAGCCTATGACCTCGCCAACCTTCGATAATGGCGTTTACAAAACCTTCCTCTCAGAGCCGAAGGATGGGGTTAGCGACATCCTCCTAACCGTGACCATCAAAGATGAGAAAGGGAACGATTTTGAAGCGGTCCGTTTGGAAGCGACCGCCAAAGACGGCCTCGTCGAACGGGTTGCGTACACATACTCGGCTCTCGTCAGGGAGATTGACGGCCGCTTGCTCAGCGAATCCTTCTATTGCTACGAAAATCAATACCTCTTTTTCACTTATCCTGAGACTGTCGACATTGAGATCCCAGACATTTCGGGTTGGGAAGATATGACCGACATGAAAGATAGTTCGAAATAAGGGATAAATTCCGTCCAATTTTTTACAACATATGCTTATAGCATAGGTTGATTTTCAAATGCCGTTTGTAGTATGGTTTTCAAGTATTGTCTTCAGAAAGGAGAAAGAACAATGCGCAAAACAAATTTAATTCTCAGCGCCCTTGCATCAGCTATGCTCATGCCTTTGGCTTCCTGCGCTCCTGAGAGAATGGAAGCTAATGACTGGGAGGGCTTATATGAGATGTATAAGGACTTCTTCAAGAAGACCTATGAACACACCAACATGACCGTCGATTTCTATGGGGATGGCGTCATGAAGGAGTGGACCGAGCAGATCCATGGCAGCACCTCCCACATCGAAACCAATGGCGAGGAGACCTGGGCCTGGCGCACCGAGGTCGACACCAAGATCGTCGGCTATCAGTACTACCAAGGCGGACATTGCTATATCGCTAACGACAAGCTCTACGAAAAGACCTACAAATCCTATATCGGACGCATCAGCATCCTCGATAAGACCAATGAACAGCTTCAGGAAGGCCTTACTTTCGAGGAACGTTCTGTCGTCGAGAATTCCGTCTTCTCCGCCGAGAAGAAGGATCTTGGCAATCATATGACAAGCCTTACCTGCAAGGTTGACTCACCAGCTTATTTGATGGATGGAGAAAATTATGATTCTTGTTCGTTTGTCTTCCATGCCGAAGCAAAAGATGGCCTTGTGATCAAAGTTTCTTATTCAAGCATGTTCGATAACGATGAAACAACCAAGAACCAGTCTGTCTTCAAAATGACCTACAACAACGTGGGAAAAATCAGAATCCCTGATATTAAGGACTGGAGCGAGGGCTCTTACGAGGAAATCTAATTAGGCTTAAAAAGGCGCTTCGTTCTTGTCGAAAGGGGAGGCGCCTCTTTTTCTTTGAAACTCTTAGAAAATCTCTATTATTCGCTTGCCAACTTTTAGTTGAAGTAATATTATTTATGGGCGCTCTATGAAAGAGGAGCGAATTGTGCGCCAGTAGCTCAGCTGGATAGAGTAACAGACTACGAATCTGTGGGTCACGAGTTCGAATCTTGTCTGGCGCGCCAATGTTCGAGATGTAGCGCAGCTTGGTTACCGCGTCTGCTTTGGGAGCAGAAGATCATGAGTTCGAATCTCATCATCTCGACCAGTTACAAATTAAGCCCTGATTTGCAGGGCTTTTTTGTTGTTTGTATTATATTTTTCAACGGGCGTTCTTCAAATGAGACACAACATCCTTTGGTGTGAAGACGGGAATATCTCCATCGATGAAATCTTTAACGTTGTTAGTGATTATTGCATCTAACATGTTTCTTTTTGCAGACTCGATAAGAAGACCGTCTTCGAAATCCTTGTGGTCATCGAAAAGATTATCTATAACGTCATCGGCCCCTAGATCGATGATCTTATGAACGAAGGCATATATGTGGCTTAGAGTTTTTCTTCTTTCAAAAGGGTCTTTTTCGACTTTTCTTAGAACGTATTCAATGTCACGGAAGGACATAGATGAGATATAGAGCCAATGTCCGTTGTTACTGAAATACTCGAAAAAAGCTTTAGAATCCTCAAAGAAAGGTCCTCTATTGAGAATGGCATCGAGAAAGACATTCGTATCAACCAGCACC
>JAFZUD010000147.1 GCA_017618495.1 Bacilli bacterium
AATGGAGAGTGGAGTGACCTTAGTCTACTTAACTCCCCATCAAAACAAACAAACCTTGACTGGTCCTCTTTTGAAAGAAAGATACCAGTCTTTTTTGGATGAGATCAAAGACAAAGGAATCGATCTTGATATACGTCTAGGATCAGAGATTTATTATTACCCTGGACTCAAGCAAGACCTTCTTTCAGGAAAGGCTCTTACGATGGATGAGAGCAAATACGTCCTTGTTGAATTCTCGACAAGAACAGAGACCAATATCTCTGAGATCGTCTATGAGCTTGTCATCGCCGGATTCATTCCTGTGATCGCTCATATCGAAAGATATCCATATTTAAAGAAATCTGATTATTTCGATATCAAGGATGCAGGGGGACTCATTCAGATAAACGCTTCATCCTTCTCTCATTTCTCATCGAGAGGAATCATCAAATATCTCCTTAAGAATGATCTTGTGGATTATGTCGCAAGCGACGCGCATGACCACTTAAAAAGGAAAGTGGATTTCTCCTTCGTTCATTCTTATATCAAAAAGAAATACCCTTCTTTATATACAAGACTCATCGAGATGAAGAAGATCGGCTAAAAAGCGTCATTGACTTCTTTCTCATTATCTCTGTATTCTTTTCGCAACATTCATATCTTTAAGGGGAAAAATGAATGAGCGCGAAACGTGATTACAAACTATTTGTCGTTTTGTCCTTATTAGGGCTTATTCTTTCCTCTTGCTCAAATGATGGGCAGGGGAGTGAGTTCTCTTCTTATGAGACTCAAAACAGATCAAGCTATGTCTCATCTTCTAGTGAGGCTAATACCTCAAAGACTTCCTTCTCTCCTAGGGATAGGAGAACCGTTTACACTGTCTCCATCTATCAGTGTTTCTATTATCCTGACGAAAAGAGATACGGCACTCCAAAGTTCGACATACAAGTGAAGTATGAGATGTTTGCGCCCTTCTATGAGGATGCCGATGCCTTTCGCGAATTAAAGTACCAATGCCATCCTTCTGGCGAATTCTACTATTCCCATCCAGGAGGTGCCTACATCATGATAGGCTTCTTTTATGATGTGACCTGCAAACACGAAATAATGTATGGCGATCCTGTCACGTCCAATACGAACATCTATTATTACTGTTCCTAAGAGGAGTGGGTTTCACTCCTCTTTTCTTTGTGCGCGAAATCCTTATAAATAAGGAAGTTTATATCTCAATAATATGTAAACAATTGTTACGGTAACTAAAATTACCTTTTATTTTTCCAAGAAAACCCTGTACAATTTGCTTAATTAAGTGAACAGCAACCTCTGGTTGACAAAGGAAACAAATTATGACAATTGCAGAAAAGCTTATTCATCTTAGAGTCAACGCCTCTCTTTCCCAGCTTGATTTGGCTAGCGCCTTAAAGGTCAGCCGCCAATCAGTCTCCAAATGGGAAAAAGGAGAATGTGTCCCATCTCTTGATAAGGCCTTAGAGCTTTGCTCCCTCTTCAAGATCACCATCGATGAACTCGTCAATGAGTCCATCACCATCAACATGAAGGGAACAAAGAAAGAGGAAATCCCAGAAGAAGGAAACCATTACTTCGGCACCGATGGCTTCAGAGGAGAATCAAACAAGAACCTCACCGCCATGCACGCCTTCCAGACTGGTAGATTCCTTGGCTGGTATTTCAACCAACCTCAGTTCGCGAGATTACACGCTGGCCAAGAAAGACCAAGGATCTGCATCGGCAAAGACACCAGAAGATCCTCCTACATGTTTGAGTACGCTTTATGCGCTGGCATCACCGCTAGCGGAGCTGATGCCTATATCCTCCATGTCACCACGACCCCAAGTGTCTCTTATATCACGAGAAGCGAGCACTTCGACTGCGGCGTCATGATCACTGCTTCCCACAATATCTTCTACGATAACGGCATCAAGGTCCTTAACCACAATGGCGAAAAGCTTGAGGACTCTGTTGCCCATCTTATCGAATGCTATATCGACAAGAAGTTCGACAAGCTTGGACTCTCTGATGTCACTGACCTTCCTTATGCCGAAAGAGAGAACATCGGCAAAGTCATCGACTTCGAAGAAGGAAGAGCCAGATACACCGGTTATCTTATCTCAACCATCCCAACTTCCTTCAGAAGCCTTAGGATCGCCCTTGATTGCGCCAATGGAGCTTCCTGGGCCATCGCCCCTCAGGTCTTCAAGACCTTAGGCGCCGATATCACCGTCATCGGCGATGAGCCAAATGGCCTTAACACCAACAAAGGCTGTGGCTCAACCCATATTGAGAAACTCCAAGAACTCGTCAAAGAAGGCAAATTCGATGTCGGATTCGCTTTCGATGGCGATGCCGATAGATGCTTAGCGGTCGATGAGACTGGCGAAGTCATCGATGGCGATAAGATCATGTACATCTTAGGTCTTAGACTTAAGAGACATAGAACCCTTAAGAATGACACCGTTGTTTCCACGATCATGTCCAACAGCGGATTCGTCAAAGCCCTCGAAGAAGCCGGCATGAAGACCGTTCAGACCGCGGTAGGGGACAAATACGTCTATGAAGAGATGATGAAGAACGATTATTGGATCGGAGGAGAACAATCCGGCCACATCATCATCAGGAAATACCAGAACACCGGTGACGGCATCTTGACCGCTCTCAAATTAACCGAAGAGATGCTTGATACCAAGAAGTCGCTCAAGACCTTAAGCGCTCCAGTCCACGAATATCCTCAACAGCTTGAGAACGTTCGTGTCATCGACAAGAAAGCGGTCCTCAACGACAAAGACATCGTCGAGAAGGTTGAGAAGATCAACAAAGAGATGAAAGGCAAAGGAAGAATTCTTCTTAGAGAATCCGGAACCGAGCCAGTCGTCAGAATCATGCTTGAGAGCGACGACAAAGAAATGAATCAGCGTTACATCGATACCATCAAATCCATGATCAAAAAAGGAGGATACATCGGTGAGTAACATCAAAGTCAAAGACTTATACACTCCAAGTAACATCGATTATATCGATGAGTATGTCTTCTCTAAGGAATATCCTTGGGAGCTTCTTGGTGGCATCAAAGAATACATCAAGTCGCTTATCGAGAAAGGCATGCCAGGATTCGACAAGATCCAGCCAGATGTCCTTATCGGTCAGAACACAACGATTGCCAAGACCGCGACCATCATCGGTCCAACCATCATCGGCAACAACGTTGAGATCAGACCTGGCGCCTATATCAGGGGAGCGGTCATCGTTGGAGACGAATCCGTCGTCGGAAATAGCTCCGAACTCAAGAACGCCATCCTCATGAGACACTGCCAGTGCCCACATTACAACTATGTTGGTGATTCGATCTTAGGAAACTACGCCCATACAGGCGCAGGCTCAATCCTCTCTAACTTAAAAAGCGACAACAAAGCAGTCGTCATCCATAACGAAGGAGAGAACGTTGAGACCGGCATCAGGAAGATCGGTTCATTCTTGGCCGACCACGCTGACATCGGATGCGGAAGCGTCCTTAATCCAGGAACCATCATCGGTCAAAACACCCAGGTATATCCTCTCACCATGTGTAGGGGAGTATACCCATCTGATTCCATCGTCAAAGGAACCAAAGAAATCGTCAAAAAGAGGTAAATAACAATGAAAGTCATCGTCGGAAACGAAAAAGAAATCAGCCAATTAATCGCTAACGAATTCGTCAAAGCGGTCAAAGCCAAACCAACTGCCGTTCTTGGCCTTGCTACCGGAACTTCTCCATTAATGGTCTACGCCGATATGGCGAAAGCCTACAAGGATGGCGAAGTCTCCTACAAAGACTGCAAGTCCTTCAACCTTGATGAGTATGTCGGCTTAGAAGGAACCCATGATCAGTCATACAGGTATTTCATGACTGAGAATCTCTTCAAGCACATCGACATCAAACTCGAGAACACCCACGTCTTACTCGGTGTCGGCGATTACAAAGCCTACATGAATCAGTATGACAAAGAGATCGATGAGGCTGGTGGAATCGACATCCAGATCCTTGGCATCGGAAGCGATGGCCATATCGCCTTCAATGAGCCAGGCACCCCGTTTGATTCCCTCACCCATGAGACCGAATTAACTGAGCAGACCATCAAAGACAACTCCCGTCTCTTTAATGACATCAGCGAGGTTCCTACCCGCGCCGTCACAATGGGTCTTGCTTCCATCATGAAAGCCAAGAAGATCGTCCTTATCGCCACTGGCAAGAACAAAGCCAAAGCCGTCTATGGCCTCATCAAGGGACCAATCAGCGAAGACATGCCTTGCTCCATCCTTCAGAAGCATCCGGATTGCACGGTCTATGTCGACGAGGAGGCTTATTCCCTCGTCAAATAAATAAGTTACAAAAAGAAAAAGGGACGTTTAGCCCCTTTTCCTTTTAGGAAAGGATAAAGATATGAAATACATTGAAGAAGTGATCGAAAAGGTCAAAAACGAAAACCCTGGTGAACCTGAGTTTCTCCAAGCCGTCAAGGAAGTCCTTGAGAGCTTAGAGCCAATCATCGCCATGAACGAAGAAAAATATAGGAGCCAGAAGCTTCTTGAGAAACTCGTTGTTCCAAACAACATCGTCAAATTCGATGTCAAATGGATGGATGACAATGGAGTGGAACAAACCAACAAAGGATATCGTGTCCAGTTCAACAACGCTGTCGGTGTCTATAAAGGTGGCCTTCGCCTTCATCCTTCCGTCAACCTTTCCATCCTTAAGTTCTTAGCCTTCGAGCAGTGCTTCAAGAACGCCTTAACCGGCTGCCCAATGGGCGGAGGCAAAGGCGGATCCGATTTCGATCCAAAAGGTAAGAGCGAAGCCGAGGTCAAACGTTTCTGCATCGCCTTCATGGATAAGCTCTATCCACATATCGGTGTTGGTGTTGATGTACCTGCTGGCGATATTGGCGTCGGTGGCAGAGAGATCGGTTTCATGGCCGAAGAATATAAGAAACAGACTGGCACCTTAGGTGGCGTCCTCACTGGCAAGCCTCTTTCAATGGGCGGTTCCCTTTGCAGAACCGAGGCTACCGGTTATGGTCTTGTCTATTTCGCCGAAGAGATGCTTAAGAAGAGACATGATTCCTTTGAAGGAAAGACCGTTGTCGTTTCTGGAAGTGGAAACGTCGCTATCTACGCGATCGAGAAGTGCGAGCAGCTTGGTGCCAAAGTCGTTGGCTGCTGCGATTCCTCTGGTTGGATCTATGACAAAGAAGGAATCGATGTCGCTCTCTTAAAAGAGATCAAAGAAGTGAAGAGAGAAAGACTTTCTTCGTACGCTGCAAAGAGACCTTCTGCCGAATACCACGAAGGCAAAGGCGTCTACACCATCAAGTGTGACATCTATATGCCATGCGCCACTCAGAATGAGCTCGATCTCGAAGGCGCGAAGATTCTCGTCAAGAATGGCTGCTTCGCGGTCTGCGAAGGCGCTAACATGCCAACCACAAGAGAAGCGACCGAATACCTTCTTGCCAACAAAGTCTTATTCACCCCAGGCAAAGCGTCCAATGCCGGTGGAGTCTCTTGCTCGTATCTCGAGATGGTCCAAAACGACAAGAACGAGTCCTGGCCATTTGAGAAGGTCGACATGAAGCTCAAAGAGATCATGGTCAACATCTTCCATAACGTTGATGAAGCCGCAAAAGAAGTGGGACAGGAAGACAATTACGTTGTCGGTGCGAACATCGCTGGCTTCAAGATCATCTATGACGCCATGTCCAAAAAAGGACTTCTCTAATCAAGCACAAAAAAGAGAATCCCCTGTAAAATCAGGGGATTTTTTCTTATGTCAGCGCTGGTTTTCTTTATAGCCACTTGTCGCTCAATTTGGCGAAATTAGTTTTCAACTTGTTTGTATAGACTACACAAACAGGTTTGAGAGTAGGTAATAATCACTCAACAAGGACTGATGGCACAAACCCCATCACGCACCGTACGTTTAATCAACCTTGAATAAGGTAAAGGGTAATTATAATATAAGTATGAAAGAATTACGTTTCGAGTGGGATGAAAGGAAGGCTAAGTCCAACCTAGACAAACATGGCGTCAGCTTCGAGGAGGCCAAGACAGTGTTCTATGATGAGGCCGCCTTGGTCATCTCGGATCCGGATAATTCTGAGACTGAGGATCGCTTCGTCATCCTCGGCTTCAGCGCTAGTGCGAGAATCCTGGTCGTCTGCCATTGCTACAGGGACAACGAAGGCGTCATTCGAATCATCTCAGCCAGGAAAGCCACAAGGAACGAGGCGAGCCATTATAGAAGGTGAGGAAAAGAATATGAGGGAAGAATACGATTGGAGCAAAGGAAAAAAGAACCCTTACGCCAAACAACTGAAGAAACAGGTGACGATTAAGCTCTCTGAGGATGCGATCGCCTATTTTAAGATGCAGGCGAAGGAGACCGGCATACCATATCAAACGCTCATCAATCTCTATCTGACGGACTGCGCCAGAAGTGGCAAACGCCTCGCGATATCCTGGAACTAATATTCTTTTGCTTTGAGCTCATCCCCAGGATCGTGCTCCATAAAACTAAAAATCCCCTTCGTATCAGGGGATTTTTCTTTTTCCTAATCGCCTTCTTTTCGCACGGGGCAAACATTTTTATTTTTTCAACTTGAATGTACAGACTCTTCAAACAAGTTTGATAGCAGGCAATACGGAAAGATCGATCAGACAAGCTTTGTTAATTGCCAAGGATGTGTCGCTTATACTACATAATTGTCAAATAGAGGAAATGTAGTATAATTTGATTGAGGAATGATTATGTCTATTCTTGAAGGGGTTCTTCGTGAAGAATTAGAAAGAACGCAAAAGAACATTGCTTCTTACGAGTCTGCTTTGCTTTCTTTGCCAAGAGGTTATGTTTTCGAACAAAAGATAGGGGATAAGTCTTATTGCTATAGGAAGTATCGCGATGGCAATAGCATTGTCTCCGTTTATGTTGGCCCTTCGGGTTCAGAGGAAGCAAAACAAGCCTTGCTCGATTACAAAGAAAGGAAAAGGCTTACGGAAAATATCAGGAATCTAAGGAAGGAGGAAGAGAGGCTGATCAAGTCTCTTAGGCATTATGGCGACTGAAAACAAAAACAAATTAAATGAAATAGTTCAAGCTTTTGCAGACGCTGGTTTTATCGACGATGTTGTCTTGATAGGTTCTTGGTGCCTAGATTTCTATACGGACATCTTTGAAGGATTCATTCCTTCTGTTAGGACAACGGATATTGATTTCTATGTTCCTGATAGCAAAAAGGCAAACGCCTCTTCTTTAAGCGAAAAACTGAGAATGATCAATTACGATCACTTTCAGGATTCGATGACTGGCAAATCAAGATTTGTTTCCCCTGAAGGCTTCGAAATCGAGTTCTTGGCCAAACTAAATAGGAACGGCCTTTCGTGTGTTCGCATTGGGTCTTCTGGCATTTTCGCTGAGTTGCTTAGCTACGTTGATATTTATGGATCAAACTACATTGAGGTCGTTAGGGACGGCATCAAAGTGAAAGTCGCAAGCCCATCAGCATTCGTGATTCAAAAAATCCTAATCAACGGGAGACGAGGTCAAAAAGCCGAGAAAGACGCAGAAGCCATACGTTACGTTTCGCTGTTTATAGGTTCGTCCCCAAAGAGTTTACAGGAATTTCGCGAGCTTTATACAAAACTTCCTCTCAAATGGAGAAAAGTGATCGATGAATTTGCAAAGAGCCACGGCTTAAAGTTGCCGCTTGCTCTTAAATAGCAAAGCAAAAAGAAAATCCCCTGCAAATCCAGGGGATTTTTTGTTGTGCTTAGTACTCAACTCCACCCCACTCAACAACAGTGAATCCTGTTCTTTCGTAGTGGCGTAGCTCTTGCTCCTTAATAGGAGTTTCCTCATCCACCTTCTTGATATGGATAAGGGTCCTTATGAGAGAAGTAGGGGTAACTGAGAACTCAAGAGGGCATTCCTCATTTCTCTCTTCTGTTTGTTCGAAGTAGATGAGGGATTTCTCATTGTTCTCTAAGACAGGAAGCCAATACATGATGAATTCATCGACTTCCCTGTTGGTGTACCCGATATAGTCCATCTTCTCTTCTAGGATCGTTATGGCGTTCTCTTTGGTCACGTAGAAGCCTTCGCTCCAATCCCACTCAAAGTCACCGATCTCATCGAAGTATAAGGCGTAATATTCCCTATCGCTTCCTTTGATGGTGAAGTTGCCATCCTCTTTGAGATGCATATCCCATCCGTTGTCATACTTAGGATAGGTGGTCAATAACCTCTCTTCCTCGACGTATGTGACCTTTAGATCCATCTCTTCCTCAGGGTAGAAGTAGATGATCGGTTTCATTGGAACCAATCGACCCTCATCAGAAGAAGAGAGGTCAGTATCCTCACAACTTGATGTCATAGAGGGGACACTAGTGCTTTCCTCATAGCCACATCCAAAGATAGGACTATTGCATCCTGCTAGAGATAACCCTAACAAAGGGAGTAACAATAACTGCTTTTTCATGCTTTAGTGTTCCTCTCCGCCCCACTCTGTAACTGTGAAGCCTTCTCTTTCGTAGTGAGTCAGTTGTTGCTCTACTATGGCAGTAGGACCATCGACTTTCTTAATATGGATGATCGTTCTGATGAGAGTGTCAGGCTCAACCGAGAACTCAAGAGGGCATTCCTCGTTTCTCTCTTCGGTCTGCTCGAAGTAGACAAGAGATTGTCCGTTGTTCTCAAGTATCGGGAGCCAGTACATGATGAATTCATCTGTTTCACGGTTCGTGAAGCCCATGAAGTCCATCTTCTCTTCTAAGAAGGAGATTGCGTTCTCTTTGGTGACGTAGAAGCCTTCGCTGAAATCGACCTCAAGGTCTGGGATCTCATCAAAGAAGAGCGCGTAGTATTCTCTATTGCTTCCAGGAACGGTGAATGTTCCATCTTCTTGGAGATGGATGTTCCAACCATTCTCGTACTTAGGATAGGTGGTAAGGAGTCTTTCCTCTTCGACATAGGTGACTTCCAAATCCATCTCCTCCTCAGGATAGAAATAGATGACTGGTTTTCTTACATACGGATAAGTGTCTGGGTAAGGCTCACTGCTTGAGCTTCCGAATTCCGCAAGAATCGATGAAAGATATTCTTCCCAATTTACGGAACTTGAACTTTCCTCCGATGGAGCGGCCGTCATGCCTGAACACGTCTGACTTTGGGTTGCGCTTCCAAAAGAGGCTCCGTTTCCTGCTTGCTGGTTGCTTCCTTGGGACGGAGGCACTTGATAAAAATTACATCCTGCAAGCAAGAGACCTAATAGAGGGAATAAAAATGCCTGTTTCTTCATAATGTTTGCTCCTTCACAAATTATGACGATTGAATGGTGAGAAACCGCTCAAAGGACATGCGTTAGGAACAAAAGTTCCTTCGCAGTTTGACTTTAGCAAAGCGAAAAGAGCAAATTCAATATTTGTTTTTCATCGTGATTGAAAGTATCGCAAGCTCTTCCCAAAAACGGGTCTTTCTCGTTCTTTACTTTTGGGGGAAAAGACGAAAATAAAGATGTAAGCACTTTCCTTCATTTTTCTATAGAAATAGTCATGAAGGCATATAAAATGTGGAGTATGAAAAAAGATTACGTTGCTCTCCGTTCTAAATCCTCTCTCAACAAGCATGATATTTTGACCATCTCCGGTCTTGCTAACAAAGACGTGAAGAAAGGTTTCAAAACCATCAACGCCTCTGTCGGTGCTTATTACGACGAAGAGAAGAAGTTCGGGCGCGTCCCAACCATTGAGAACGCCATCAAGGAGAAATTCTCCGAGAAGATGGCCTACGCTGCGGTAACGGGACATGAGAACTATAAGAAAGGCATCCTTAGCTACGCTTTCGGGGAAAGACTTAAGACCATCAAGGAGAAGAATGAGATCTTCTTCGGTGCGACATTAGGCGGAACCGGAGCCTTATCGATCGCCTTCAATCTTTTCACTGATACAGATAGCCACGTCATCCTTCCGAATGTCATGTGGTCAAACTATAAGCTCATCGCCAAGAAGGCCAACTGCTCACATAGAACCTACAAGCTCTTTGATGAATCCGATAACTGGAATCTTAGTAGCATCATGAACGAAGTCGATGATGAGATGTCCAAGAAAGGCAGAGCCCTCCTCCTCATCAACGACCCATGCGAGAACCCAACCGGTTACAGCATGTCCAAGAAGGAATACGAAGACTTATTCGCTTATCTCAACAAGAAAGGCGAAGAAGGGGAACTCATCGTCCTCTTCGACATCGCTTATTACAACTTCTCAGACACTGAGTGCCCTCTCTTTGAGATGCTTGAAGGCGATCTCAACTTCCTTCCTGTCGTCATCTTCTCTTGCTCCAAATCCTTTGCCGTCTATGGTTTCAGATGCGGCGCCTTCATCGCCCTTTGCCCAGACAAAGAGAGCAAAGAGGATATCGGCAACGCCTTCAGAGCCCAGGTCAGAGGCACCGTCTCTTCCCCAGTCGGACCAGTCCTTCATTCAATCGGTGAAGTCCTTAATGACAAGGAAGCGGTCAAGAAGGTCAAAGAAGAGATCGACACCAACAAGATGGCCCTCGTTGAAAGAGGAACTTACTTAACCTCACTTCTCGATGAAGCGGGCATCAAGCATTACCCATACAAATCAGGCTTCTTCCTCACCCTTAAAGTAGACAATGCAGTCGCTACATTCGATGCACTTGCCGAGAAACACTTCTACGTCGTTCCAATCGACGAAGACAAGGTGAGGATCGCTCTATCAGGTATCACCAAGAGTGAGTGCCTGGACCTTGTGAACGCCTTAAAGGAAATCTTATAAAACACACAAACAAAAATGTCCCCGTTTCCGAGGGCATTTTCTTTTTGTCTTTTTTATTCAAACTCAATCGTTGAGGTTGGTTTGTCAGTCATGGTTGAACAAGCTTTTCAGTAGGCAGGTTTATGCCCTTTGACTTTTGTTTTGGGCATGCGTTACATTATCAATGTATAAATACAATTGTCATGAAAAAAACGATTAAGAAAGCATCTATCTGCGGCTTGCTAGCATTGTTTGCTGCTTCTTTCACGGCCTCTTGCACAATAATGTTCGATATAGACGGCGATTTTAAAAAACTCTTCGAAAGAAACGTCGTTTGGTCGGATGAAGAGGGCAAAATAACCATAACTGTCCAAGGCAGCAATAACGATTGTGGCTTTGGAACAGTTTTAGTCAACGGGCAAGAGGAAAGGGTGATCGCTGATTTTTGGAGCTATAATGTTGGAGGCGTTGGCATTCGTTTGGAGTCCGAAGAAAGCGCACTAAGTCGTCCATACACCACCAAATCATGGTGGTTAGATTTTAAAGAAAAAAAAGGAAAGAATTCGGCAACCTTTACAACATACCTCAGTTTTGAAACACCAGATGATTCGTCCTCCCTTCCTATGAATACCATCACTCTCACTAAGAGGGTTTTTCCAGAAGAGGAACTTGAGGCAAGATATTCCGTAAGGAGCCGCTGTTGGAACAATGATATCGGTTTGGAGATCTCTAACATCGATGAAACCCCGTTCACGGGGAGGGCAATTGGCAGATATAATTCAGAGGATACAGAATTCTTTTATCTAGATGATCACAAGTTTAGGATGATCATGGGTGGAGAGCTTCTAGGCGAAGGGCGACATGTCACACAAACGGATGGAGTTACCCTTTTCTTTGATGTCTTTGGCTCCGAAGAGTTCGGTGATAGTGTATCACTAGTCTATTGGTGGGTTATCCGAGGAGAATCCACTCCAAAATAGTTTGATAAATAATACTTTTCAAATGAAAACCCCCTCCAATCGGAAGGGGTTCTTTTTATTCGAACTCGATTGTGGAAGTTGGTTTGTCAGTCGCATCGAAGAGGACACGGTTGACGCCTTTGACCTCATGGGTGATGCGGTATGCAACCTTTCTGATAAGGCTCATTGGGATATCAGAGACCTTAGCAGTGCAGAAGTCAATCGTATCGACCGCTCTTAAGGCAATCGCATAGTCATAGCTTCTGTCACCGTCAGCGATACCAACGGATTTGATGTTGGTGAGAACGGCGAAGTACTGCGATGGGCGTTTGATCCCGCTCTTCTCGATCTCTTCTCTCCAGATAAGGTCAGCATCGCGAAGGATGTCGAGTTTCTCCTTGCGGAGCTCACCAAGGCAACGGACTCCGATGCCTGGGCCTGGGAATGGCTGACGGGAGACTTGGTCTTCTGGTAAGCCAAGGTATCTTCCAACCTCACGGACCTCGTCTTTGAATAAGTCTTTGAGAGGCTCAACAAGACCAAGGAATGGGAGGTCTTTTGGAAGGCCGCCGACATTGTGGTGGCTCTTGATGAGTTTGCCTTTGCCCATGCCAGACTCAATGCGGTCTGGGTAGATGGTGCCTTGGGCAAGATATGCGCCTTCGGTGTTGCCGGTTAAGGCCTCAGCGAAGACATCGATGAAGGTTTTGCCAATGATTTTGCGCTTTTGCTCTGGATCGGTGATGCCTTTGAGGTTATCGAGGAAGAGCTGCTCTCTATCGAGATAATGGAAATCAAGAGGGAGTTCTGGGTTGTTGTCAAAGGTCGCGCAGACTTGCTCTGGCTCGCCTTTTCTAAGCAAGCCATGGTTGATGAAGTAGCAGTGGAGATTCTTGCCGATCGCCTTAGCGATAAGAGCAGCGGTAACCGCGGAATCAACGCCGCCAGAGAGGGCGCAGATGACCTTCTTGTCGCCGACTTGCTTTCTGATCTGTTCGATCATGCCTTCGGCGAAGGATTTGCCATCCCAGTTCTTTTTGGCTTTGACGGTTTCGAAGAGGAATTTCTCGAGGTCTTTGTTTTCGCCTTCTTCGGAGAACTCACCAACGGTGACATTGGAAGGAAGCTTGTCTCCGAATTCCTTCTTCACGAGCTTAGCGCCATAGGTGACGGCTAAGATAGGTTTCTTAAGTTCATAGACCCATGATGGGAGGGAAGCGCCATCCGCTTCGAGGCAATCGCCAAGGACGATGCCTTCGACGTCTTCGCTCTTAAGGGCTTCGATCTCCGTATCGTAAGCGGCGATCTCAGAGTAGACGTTCATTTCTCTGATTTGGCGGGCGATCACTTGGGAAGCGTGACCACCGAAGTCGACGACGATGATTTTCTCCATTTAATTATGGCCTCCAGTAGTTAGAACTTTCTTTTTCAAGGGTGACATCGTGAGGATGGCTCTCCTTGAGGGATGCTGAAGTGATGCGAAGGAACTTGGCTTCCTTCTGAAGGGTTTCGAGGTCTTTCGCACCTTCATAACCCATGCCTGAACGAAGACCTCCGAGAAGCTCGAAGATGATGTCAGAGGCGCTTCCCTTGCAAGGGACAAGGGCCTCAACGCCTTCGGCGACGAGTTTCTTATGTGGGTCTTGGAAGTAACGGTCGCTTGAGCCGTTGGCTTGCGCCATGGCGGCTAAGGAACCCATACCACGGTATTGCTTGTATTTCTTGCCATTGATGATGACGGTGTTGCCAGGGGCTTCAGAGGTAGCGCCGAAGATAGCACCGAGCATGACTGAGTCAGCTCCAGCGACGATGGCTTTGACGATATCGCCTGAGTAGCGGATGCCGCCATCGGCGATGAGAGGGATGTTATGTTCTTTGCAGGCTTTGGCGCATTCCATGATAGCGGTGATCTGTGGGACGCCCATACCGGAGATGACACGAGTGGTGCAGATGGAGCCAGGGCCCATACCGACTTTGATGGCGTCAGCGCCATTCTCGGCAAGGCGTTTGGCACCTTCGTAGGTGGCCACGTTACCGGCAATGATATCAATAGTTGGGAAGTTCTTCTTAAGCTCTTTTAAGGCCTCGACGACGTTCTTGCTGTTGCCATGGGCGCTATCGAGGATGAGGAAGTCGACGCCAGCTTCGGCAAGGGCTTTGGCTCTTTCGAGCTTCTCGGCTTTGATGCCAATCGATGCGCCGACAAGGAGCTTGCCATGCTTATCTAAGATGGCATTTGGATATTCTTCTTGGGAAACAACGGTGTCCTTGACCATCTTGATCTCAGCGGCCTGGGCTTCGATGGACATGTTCTTATGGATGACACCGACGCCGCCATTCTCGGCTAAGGCGATCGCCATCTCATGTTCAGTGACGGTATCCATCGCCGCGCTCATGAGAGGGACGTTGATATTAAGGTTTCTGCTGAGACGGGTTTTGAGAGTAACCATGTCAGGTGTGATCTCGCTATACCTAGGGATGAGGAGAACATCATCGAATGTGAGGCCGAAGCCAACGATTTTGTCATCAAATTGCATTAAAGACACCTCCTTTTTAGTTAGAAAACTAACCAAAGTCTTTTTATTGAAAATCATTATATCTTCTAGGGGAGTAAGGTTGTATCCATTTTGTTATGTAAGCGGTTCCCCCTTAACTATTTGCCATCCCAAAAAGCGGAATAATAGCCAAAGAATCAGAGAAGCTCAAACGAAGATAAAGATTGGACGGATTTACATGTTTTTTACATACTGTAGCAAGAGGCGCCAAAAGTTAGGGTTTTGCCTTATTTGTAACGTTTATTTCAATTTGGTTGCATTAAAACGATTATCCTACTCACTGGCTATCAGAAAGAGTACATTCCATCGAAAGAAACCGCTCACGAGGATTTAGGGTATTATCTCAAAACAGAATCATGAGAAAAATGGGCAAAAACAGGAGGGGTTTCTGCTACCGACTTACCGACATTTCATTTACAAATCAAAAATATGGACCAAAGCCCTTCCTGCGTGTGAACATTAATTGCAAACGCGCATATATAGGCCTACAATAAAGTCCATAAACATAAATAATGTCCAGTAAGGGAAAACATCTGCCCTTAAATGGAAGCGCTTTCACCTTTAGAATGGACACAAACACAAGGAGTTTACCCTTTTATGGAATATTTCCCATTCGTCAAAGCGGTCCAATACAAAGGACCAACCTCAACTGAACCATTCGCGTTCAAGTACTACGATGCCAACCGCATCGTCCTTGGCAAGCCAATGAAAGATTGGATGCCATTCGCCATGGCCTGGTGGCACAACCTCGGCGCTGCCGGTACCGACATGTTCGGCGGCAACACCATGGACAAGTCCTGGGGAGTCGATAAAGAAAAAGACCCAATGGGCTACGCCAAAGCCAAAGTCGACGCCGGCTTCGAATTCATGCAGAAGATGGGCATCGAATACTACTGCTTCCACGATGTCGACCTCGTCCCAGAGTGCGACGACATCACCGTCATGTACCAGAGACTCGATGAGATCGGTGACTACCTCCTCAAGAAACAGCAGGAGACCGGCATCAAGCTTCTTTGGTCAACCGCCAACGCATTCGGACACCGCCGTTTCATGAACGGTGCTGGTTCCAGCAACTCCGCCGAAGTCTATTGCTTCGCCGCCGCCCAGATCAAGAAAGCTCTTGAGCTCTGCGTCAAACTCGGTGGCAAAGGCTATGTCTTCTGGGGTGGACGTGAAGGCTACGAAACCCTTCTCAACACCGACGTCAAATTCGAACAAGAAAACATCGCCAACCTTATGAGATGTGCCCGTGACTACGGCCGCAAGATCGGTTTCAAAGGCGACTTCTACATCGAACCAAAACCAAAAGAGCCAACAAAGCATCAGTATGACTTCGACGCCGCTACCGCCATCGGATTCCTCCGTCAGTACGGTCTCGACAAAGACTTCAAGATGAACATCGAAGCCAACCACGCTACCTTAGCTGGCCACACCTTCGAACACGAACTCCGCGTCTCCGCCATGAACGGCATGCTCGGTTCCATCGACGCCAATGAAGGCGATATGCTCCTTGGATGGGATGTCGACCGTTTCCCAGCCAACGTTTACAGTGCGACCTTCGCCATGCTCGAAGTCGTCAAAGCCGGTGGACTTACCGGTGGCTTCAACTTCGACGCCAAGACCCGCCGCGCTTCCAACACCTATGAAGATATGTTCAAGGCCTTCGTCCTTGGCATGGATACCTTCGCTTTAGGTCTCCTCAATGCCGAAGCCCTCATCAAAGATGGCCGCATCGACAAGTTCGTCGAAGGCAGATATGCTTCCTTCAAGACCGGCATCGGTGCCAAGATCCGCGACCATTCCGCTACCCTTGAAGATTTAGCTGCCCACGCTCTCGAAGCCAAGGTCTGCGAAGATCCAGGCAGTGGCGACGAGGAAGAACTCCAGGAAATCCTCAACCAGGTCATGTTCGGTAAGAAATAATGGACCACTACATTGGCATTGACCTCGGGACTAGCGCCCTCAAGGCCTTATTCGTCCGCGAAGACGGAAAAATCTGTGCCAAAGCTAGTGTCCCTTATGATTGCTCCCATCCACATGAATTCTGGTCGGAGCAAGAACCTTCCCTCTGGTTCAGCGCTTGCAAGCAAGCCATCAAAGAATTAGTGCGCGTCACTGGCGAAAGTCACGTCAAAGCGATTGGTATCGCCGGTCAGATGCATGGCCTTGTCATGCTCGACGAGAATGACAAAGTCCTTCGTCCAGCCATCCTCTGGAACGATGGAAGAAGCCAGGAAGAAACTGACTACCTCAATAACAATATCGGCAAGGCGAAATTAACCGAATTAACCGGCAACATCGCCTTCGCCGGTTTCACCGCACCAAAGATCCTCTGGGTCAAAAAGCATGAGCCAGCAGTTTTCGCTGCCACCAAGAAGATCATGCTTCCAAAGGACTATCTTAACTACATGCTCAGTGGCAAATTCGTCACTGACTATAGCGATGCCAGCGGCTTCTTGCTCTTAGACGTCAAGAACCGCAAATACTCTAAAGAAATGCTCGACATCTGCGGCATTACCGAAGAGATGATGCCAGAGCTCCACGAGTCTAGCGACGTCATCGGCACCCTCAAAGAAGAATTCGCCAAAGAGTTCGGAATCGAAGGTGAGTGCAAGATCGTTGCTGGCGCTGGGGACAACGCTGGCTCCGCCATTGGCACCGGAACCATCGGCGAAGGAAGATGCAACATCTCCCTTGGCACCTCCGGAACCATCTTCATCTCCTCCTCCCATTTCTGCCCAGACGTCAAGAACGCCCTTCACTCATTCTGCGATGCCGCAGGTGCCTACCATCTTCTTGGCTGCACCCTCAGCGCCGCAAGTGCCCGTAAGTGGTGGTTAGAGCAGATCAGAGAAACCGAAGACTTCGCCAAAGACGAGATCGATGTCAAAGGCGCGAAGGAGAGCAATGTCTTCTTCATGCCATACCTCGCCGGCGAACGTTCCCCATATAACGATGTCAAAGTGAGAGCCGCTTTCCTTGGCTTAGACTCCACGACCACCAAGGCCGATATGTCTAGAGCCGTCATGGAAGGCGTCGCCTTCTCCCTCAAGGATTGCCTTGACGCCGCCAAAGAAGACGGCGCTTGCCCACAGATGGCCACCATCTCTGGCGGAGGCTTCCGTAGTGAGGAGTGGTGCCAGATCTTCGCTGACATCTTCGAAATCCAGCTTTCCAAGCTCGACGGCAACGAAGGACCATCCTTCGGCGGCGCCATCCTTGGCATGGTTGGAGATGGAAAATACGAGTCTTGCGCCCAAGCGGCCGCCAAGATCATCAAGAAAGCGAAAGTCTACTTCCCTAACGAAGCGAAGTTCGCTTACTACCGCGCCAAACACGCCAAATACAAGAGCATCTATCCTCTTATCAAACAGATAGAAGATTAAAGGAGTCTATCATCGATGTCAGAGAAGACGGTCTCGTTTGAGGAGGGTCGTTCCAACAGGGTGAACTACCTCTATCATCAAGACGACGTGAATCTTACGTTTTCCGCCCATTTTCATGACAGCTTTGAGTTCCTTTATTGCTACGAAGGACTGTTAAAAGTCTCGATCGACAAGAATGATTTCACACTTCACGCAGGTGAGGCTGCCCTCATCCTTCCGAATCAGATCCATCTCTACGAGACCGTCGGTTCTTCGAAAAGCTACCTCTGCATTTTCTCTCCTGACCACGTCGATGCGTTTTACCCATCGACGGTCAAGGAGTGTGCAGTCAACCCTGTCTTCAAATTCGACAAATACCTGAATCTTATAGAGGACATAAAGCACTCCGGCGACCCTTATCTTATCCGCAGTGCTTTTTATTTCATCGCGAGCATCTATAACAAGCTCCCGAAGATGCCAAGGGAAAAGAAGTTCACCACCCTCGTTGGGCAGGTTCTCTCCTATGTTGAGGAGAACTACAAGAGCAACATCTCCCTTGATGACTTCTCGAAGAAAGTCGGCTATGACTACCATTACCTTTCTAACGTGGTCAACGACGGCTTAAAGGAGAACTTCAGAAGCTACCTCAACCGTTTCAGGGTCCAAAAGGCCATCGAACTCCTCAAGAGGGAAGATGTCCAAATCCAAGAAGTGGCGGAGGAAGTCGGTTACGACTCGCTTCGCACTTTCAACCGCAATTTTTTGAAAATTATCGGTAAAACCCCAAGGGATTACCGTGAGGAAATACTGGAGGAGAACAAATGAAACAGCAAGTATTCAATCCTTATTTGCCATTAGATGAATACGTCCCTGATGCCGAACCTCATATCTTCGGCGACAGAGTCTACATCTATGGTTCACACGATCGCTTCAACGGCCACGATTTCTGCGTCTTAGATCACATCACCTATAGCGCCCCAATCGATGACCTCAGCGACTGGCGTTATGAAGGCGTCATCTTCAAGAGAAGCGATGACCCACATAACGGCAAGAAGGGCAGAAGCCCTCTCTATGCCCCAGATGCCATCCAGGGCCCAGATGGAAAGTACTATCTCTACTACTTCGCCGCTTACCACAATGAGATCGGCGTCGCCGTCTGCGATACCCCATGCGGACAGTTCAAGCCAATCGGCTACGTTCACCACGCCGATGGCACCCATTTAGGCAGAAAGAAAGGCGATGGCTTCGCCTTTGACCCAGGCGTCTATGTCGAAGGCAATGACGTCTATCTCTACACCGGCTTCGGACCAGTCCATTACCCACTCACCATGGGCAAGCAGTCCAAAGAAGGCGCGACTTGCTGCAAGCTCGACAAAGACATGATGACCATCATCGGCGAGCCAAAGATCATCTGCAAGGTCAAGAGAAACTCTAAAGGCACCGAATGGGAAGGCCACGAATTCTTCGAGGCTTCCTCCATGAGAAAGATCGGTGACAAATATTACTTCATCTATTCTTCCTTCCTCGGACACGAGCTCTGCTACGCGATCTCCGACAAACCAGACGGTGAGTTCCACTTCGGCGGCACCATCATCTCGATCGGTGACGTTGGCCTTGGCAATCACAAAGATCCAAAGACCGCGAGCAACTTCACCGGCAACACCCACGGTTCCATCCTCACCATCGGTGACAAGCACTATATCTTCTATCACCGCCAGACCAACAGAGATTGCTTCTCCCGTCAGGCCTGCGCCGAAGAGATCAAGATCGAAAAAGACGGTTCCATCAAACAGGTTGAGGTCACTTCCTGTGGCTTAAACGGTGGACCTCTCAAAGCCGAAGGTTCCTACCCAGCCTACATCGCTTGCAACCTCACCTCTCCAAAAGGCAACTGCTTCATGAGCCCATTCAAATGCTTAGGCAAGCCATACTTCACCCAGAGCAAGGACGAGAAGCCAGTTCCATATATCGCCAATGTCTATAACGGCGTCAAAGCCGGATGGAAATACTTCGACTTCAAGAATGAGAAAGTCGATTTCTCCATCACCTTAAAAGGCAAAGTCGACGGCTATTTCAAAGTCATCATCGATGACAAAGAGGTTGGCAAAGTCGAGGTCAAGCCTTCTAAGGAACTCGCCACCTTCAAGACCGAGATCAAAGTCGAGAAGGGCAAACACGCTTTATTCTTAGAGTATGTCGGCAAAGGCAAGTGCCAATTACACACCATCGCCTTCAACTAAGCGAGAACTCTTAAAATTAAGACCCTGTTTATCAGGGTCTTTTTTCTTTACCTTTCATTTTTCTTGTTTAATATGTCGGATACGATATAATTAAGGCATGGAAAAGAATTTCGAATCCTTATATCTCAAAAACCAGGTCTGCTTCCCAACATACGCGGTGGCGAATAAGATACTTCGCCGCTACCAGCCTCTTCTTAAGGAACTAGATCTCACTTACACCCAGTACATCACGATGATGGTTCTTTGGGAGAAGAGGAAGGTTAACGAGAAAGACTTAGTGGAGGCTCTCTATCTCAAAGCCAACACCTTAACCGATCTCTTAAAGAAGCTTGAGGCTAAAGGATACGCTACGATTTCCAAAGACAAAGAAGATAAAAGGAACATCATCATCTCTCTTACCGACAAAGGCTTAGGCCTGAGAGAGAAAGCAGTGGATATCCCTTCCTGTATCTACGAGGATCATTGGCTCACTGATGAGGAATTCGTGGTCTTCAAGAAACTGCTTGAGAAGATGCTAAAAGGAAACTGGTAAACAAAGGAGAAACATATGGAATACTATTTCTACGATATTAATGTAACGCGCGCTGATGGAAGCGAGCTCTCACTCAGCGAATACAAA
>JAFZUD010000148.1 GCA_017618495.1 Bacilli bacterium
ACCGACAAGGTCGACATCTGCCAAACCGTTGCCGATGAATCTAAGCGATAAGATGGCTCCGACGATAAGGAGACCCATGAACACTAAGCGGTAAGTGCCATATGCCCATCCGCGTCCAAGCCCGCGTAAAAAAGCAATGACTAAAATTGCTAAAATACCGATGAACACGCCTAATAAAACCATGTTCATCACATTGATGACCGATTCTATGTTGAAATCCATAAAAATCCTCCGCTTATCTGCTTGGTATTTCTATTATGGAATAGACAAGGCTTAATTTTCAATTAAAATAGGACGCATGGAACAAAACAAATCAAGAACTTATATACATAACCCCTTTGAGAAGAAGGAATGTCCGAAGTGCGGTCACAAGTATGACGCTTTACAGCCTGCTTGCCCAAAATGCCAAGAACCTTTTGAAACCGAGAGGGCCGTCCCTTTTAACAAAGTTACCTTCACGAACCCATTCATCGAGATTGCTCTTTTCCTCGTTGGGTGGCTCGGATTAAAAGGACTAGCCGAGATTATTGCCAACATTCTCGCCAACATGGTGAGGGATGGCAGCCTTCCTGTCGAAGAATTCAGCACGACCCTCAATTACACCTGCTATGGAATCCTTTTCGTTATCCTTGCTGGCATAGCGTCAATCTATATTCCGAAGCTTTTAAAATCTTTCACGAAGCCTGAGTTCCTTTGGGGTTTCATGGTTTACGTCGTTATTTTTGGCTTCGATATCGTTTGGGGGATGATCTCAAAGAATCTTGGGGCCACCACAAACGAGAATGAAACAGCCATTGAAACGATTACAAAAGTTAACCTGCCGCTCAGCTTGTTATTCTTAGGCGTACTTGGACCAATCTGCGAAGAACTCACATATCGCGTCGGTCTATTTAACTTTTCTAGAAGAATCAACCGCGTTGTTGGCTATGTCGTTGGTTCTGTCCTCTTCGGTTTGATTCACATCCACGATTTCACAAGCGTCAACGAATGGCTTTCATACCCACCTTACGTGTTTGCCGGTTTGGCCTTCGCTTTCGCTTATGAGAAATGGGGCTTTGGCGCTTCGACTTTGGCGCATGTCACCAACAATGTTCTCGCATTGATAGCGTCCTATTATCTGAAGTAGTCAGAATGAAAGAAAAATTTCAATTTCTCCAACAATTCCCGCTTAAATTGCTCGCAATTGTCTTTATGACGCTTGACCATATTGGTGCCATGATGACGAGCCCAGACTTCTTCGCTTTGGGTTCAACTCCATACAATGTCGGGTTTGTTTTCAGATGCATCGGAAGGCTTGCTTTCCCCCTCTTCATTTTCTTTTTAGCCGAGGGTCTCAATAAGACTCACGACAGGCTCAATTACGTCTTGAGACTCGCCCTTATGTGGGCAGGTATCACCGTCGGTGAAATCATCATCCAGGCTATTAGGCCAGAGCTCATTTTGCCATCTGAAGCCTTCACCGATCTTCTCATGTACGCATTATTCATCTATTTCATAGAGCACAAGAAGAAACCGTTGAAGCTTCTCGCCCTGCTTCCTCTTGCGTATATCGGGTTAAGCTACGCTTGCGACCTAAGTGAAGGGTATGCGGCCCTTAACGGTCAGACAAGCGTCTGGTCATCCTTCTTCCCAGAGTTCCTAAGAAGCGGATATTCCCTCTATGGATTCATCATGCTCATCGGCATCTACTACGCACCAAAGGTTGTGGATTTCTTCTTCAAGAGAACCATTGCCGCCTCCCCTGATGTCGAGATCGATATGAGTGAATGGACAACTGGACCTCGTTATCAAGGATTGCTTAATGCAATCACAAACTCGGTGATCATTATTGTCACCCTCATCTTCTGGCTAATTGAAAGAACAAGCGGCATCGCCGTTTTCGAGATGGGCACCCAAAGTTGGTGTCTTCTCGCCTGCGCCCTCATCTTCTGCTACAACGGCCAAAGAGGTTATGACAGGAAGTGGTTCCGCTACTTCGAGTACCTCTATTACCCAGTGCATCTCGTTTTGATTTTTGGGCTCTTTGCTTTATTCTTTTAACGTACCCATAGGAGGTAATTTCAAATGTTAAAACACATCAAAGATTCAGCTGAATTCAATAATGAAACCGCGAAAGGCAAGGTCCTTGTCGACTTCTTCGCCACATGGTGCGGACCATGCAAGATGCTCTCCCCTATCCTTGAGAAGGTCGCATCTGAGCACGAAGATCTCACCGTTCTTAAGGTCGATGTCGACGAAGTCGGCGACGTCGCTGCCCAGTATGGCATCAGAAGCATCCCAACCTTGATCCTCTTCGAAGATGGCAAGGCCGTAGATATGAAACTCGGCTTTATGCCTGAAGAGAGCGTTCTCCGTTTCGCCAAGCTTAAGTAACAAAAAATGAAGGGCAAGAATAAAATCTTGCTCTTTTTGTTTACCTTGTAAGGTTCCTTGTGGTATATTCTTTCACGCAGCACTGGACCATTGGTGTAGCGGCCTAACATGTCTCCCTGTCACGGAGAAGATCACGAGTTCGAATCTCGTATGGTCCGCCAGGCTGCGGGCGTAGTTCAATGGTAGAACATCAGCCTTCCAAGCTGATTGCGTGGGTTCGATTCCCATCACCCGCTCCACGGCTCCTTTCCACTATGCGCCTGTAGCTCAGCTGGATAGAGCAACT
>JAFZUD010000149.1 GCA_017618495.1 Bacilli bacterium
CAGAACCTAACTGCGAAGTCGACTCCAAGGATTGAGACGCCCTCTTCAACACGGTACATAATATAAGCTTCGCTGTGATTTTGGCCGGCGTACATAAGGTTTAACATGCCATCTTGGTAATTGGTGTCTTTTCTTTCTGTCTCGAGTTCAAAAGCGCCTCCCTCAAGCGAATGGCTCGCGGGAGTAGGCGTCGTCGGAGCCGCCGAGGAAAACCCGTAATCGGCCGGATGCACGTTGTGGGCGCCCTCGAAATCCGTGATTCCCGGGAAGGAGGCGGTCTTTTGCGTGCAATATCGGGACTCATAGTCGTTCTCGTATTCGGCGTTAACCGTTACTGACACCGATTGGCTATCGTAGATTGATGTGTTTGGCTGAGACGTGTCGTGCTTCTTGTTCCACGGCACTTTCCATCTTTTTTCGGCTGTTTCCTCGCTTCCGCCCGTGTATCCGGTGAACGACAAATAATAACGGATAAAATCACCGGTCCACTTCTCCTCGTTGAGACATGACCACTCGAAGCCAGGCTCATCGTTCCTGTACCAGTCGATGCTCTTTATATCGTAAGGGACCGCGAATTCGCAGGCGCAATGGGAGTCGAGGACGTACCCGCTTATGACTCGCTTGTAGTTGTCCGTGTGGGAGTGCTGAGTCCTGACCGCGAGGGAGAAGGCGTTGTTGTAGCTCGCGTACCCAAAGGACTCTATCGTCACGTGGGTCGCCTTCGGGCCCCATCCCATGTGGCAGTAGAGCAGGTCGTTGGTCTCATCATAGTCATAGGCGATGACCGCATGTCTCCCCGTGTCCGAATTATGGTCTGTCCCGACGCTTAGGAGCACCGGGATGCCCTCAGACACCTTCTCGATCGCGAAGTCCCTGACGGAGTCGCTTTTCGCCTGGCCGGTCCCCGTACCCGGCTCGGCGACGAAGCCGATGTCGGACGTGGAGAACCCCATGTAGGAATAAAGGTAATACTGGAAGAGCGAGTACATGCCGGAGTAATCGAGGCCGGTCTTGCTTGTTGTGTCTGCATTAAAGGTGATCTGATAATCGGAGGCTAGCGTCATAAGCTTCATGTCGAGATACTCCCCGTCGTTCTGCGGGACTATGGTGCTGAGATAATAACCGACGTTGGAGTTCCCTATGAGCGAGGCTGACTCGCACGACCCTGGGGAGTCGATGGACCCGTTCATCGGGTCGCCGGTTGAAGTGGCCACGACCTCATAGGCCGACGGCACGATCGAATCATCCCAGTAGGTGTCATAGAAGGAGAGGAGCATCCCCATCGCGACGAAGGCGCAGGTTCCGAACCTGTTGGTGCCGAAGTTGCTCCTGAGGTTGCTGAAATAGACCGGGGCGTAGAAGCCGTCAAGGCACGGATCGATCTGCGGGTTATCTGGCAGGGCGTTATATGCAGTGGCGACCCAGGAATCGTAGAGCGAGTCGTGCATCATGGGCCTGTTCTTACTTGATTCGACCGGCTCGTAAACGCCGAGAGAAACGATCGAGCACAAGGCGACTACGGCTAAAGGCAACGCCTTCTTTATGAGGTTTCTAAAGGTCATATGTTCTCCTTTGTCTCTTTTATTACATAAAAAGGGATGCGGACAGGGTTGTCAAAGGAAACGCTTAGAAAAATGATTCTAAAAAGACAGGGCCTGTTTCAGTACAAGTCGGAAGGAAGGCAATCTCCTTTTTAACAAGAGACATCAAAAAGACTTGGTTTTGCCAAGGATTTTTTGTTTTTGCGCTTATTTCGAGGAGAGAAGCATGATAAGGCTCATCCTCTCTTCTGGGGATAGGTTTTCTTTGTTCTCAAGGATCTGTTTCTCGAGGTCACGATAGATACTTCCCTCATCCCTTTTAATACCTAATAAATAGTCGGATGTCGTTCCTAAGGCTTTTGCCAAAAGGACCACCGCTTCGGCTTGCGGAGTTCTTGACCCACTTAAGTACTTGCAGACGCTCGCCTCAGTGAGCCCGCTTCTCTTAGCGAGTTCCCTTTGGGTGATCCCCTGCTCTTTCATAAGAGCTTTGACGCGATGATGCAGTTTCTCTTCCATCTTGCCAAAAGTATAAATTGTTTTGCCATTTTGGAAAACAAAAAGAGGAGGTCAAATGACCCCCTCGATTTTGTGAGTTTGTCGGATTAGAGACCGAACTTCTTGATGGCAGTCCAACGATCCTGAGCGTACTTCTCACACTTGGTAAGGAGTTCTTCAGCATGTTCTGGGTTGGCAACTGGGAGCTGGGAGAAACGGGTCTCGAGCATTAAGAAGTCGCGGAACTTGGTCCAATCTGGCTCTTTGCAATCAAGCTGTAAGCCTGGCTTGCCTTCCTTAACAAGACGTGGGTCGTAACGGAAGGTGGTGAAGTAACCGCATTCGACGGCTCTCTTCTCTTCGCCGATGGAGTTGATAAGTCCGCCTTTGATGTGCTGCTCGGCGCATGGGCAGTAGCAGATAACAAGGGATGGACCATTGTAGCTCTCGGCTTCCTTGAGGGCCTGGATGGCCTTCATTGGGTTGGAGCCAAGGGCGATCTGAGCGACATAGACATGTCCATAGGACATGGCCATGAGAGCGAGGTTCTTCTTGGCTTCTTTCTTACCGGAAGCGGTGAACTTGTTGATGGAACCGGTCTGGGAGGACTTGGAAGCCTGACCGCCGGTGTTGGAGTAAACCTCAGTGTCGAGGACGAGGACGTTGACGTCGGCTTCGTTGGCAAGGACGTGATCGAGTCCGCCATAGCCGATATCGAAGGACCAGCCGTCACCACCGATGATCCAGACGGATTTATCGACGAGATCGCGGTAGTAGTTCTTGAGTTCTTTGACGGCCTCATCTTTGGAAGCCTCAACGGCTTTGATGAGATCTTCGACAAGAGCGCGCTGGGCAAGTCTATCTTTGCCTTCAAGGGCGGCAACATACTTGGTGGCGAGTTCTTTGAGTTCTGGCTCGACTTCGCCAGCGATAGCGGCTTTGAGGATGCGGAGGACCTGGCTGACTTTGTAGTCAGAGGCGATTCTCATACCGAAGCCGTATTCGGCGTTGTCTTCGAATAAGCTGTTGGCCCAAGCGACACCTTCGCCGCGTTCGTCTTTGACGAATGGGGTGAGTGGGGTTGAACCACAGTAGATGGAGCTGCAGCCGGTGGCGTTGGCGACTAACATGTCGCGGCCGAAGAGCTGGCTGAGTAAGCGGTAGTATGGGGCTTCACCGCAGCCTGCGCAAGCGCCGGAGACTTCCATGTATGGACGGAGGAAGCTGACGCCTTTGACGGTGCTGGTTGGGAAGATCTCACCTTTTGGTGAGCAGTGATAGTAGAGATAGTCGGCACCAGCCTGTTCAGCGAACTGGCCTTTGGCTTCGACCATGGTGAGGGCGTACTTGTCAGTGCCAAGCTTCTTGGCGGTCTGGTTGGCCATACACTCGGAGACGCAAAGTCCGCAACCGACGCAGTTCATGGTTGAGACCTGGATGCGGTATTTGAGGGACTGGTCAGCGGTCTTTGGAAGACCAACGACTGGTTTGACGCCGTTCTTGACGACTTCTGGAGCGTTGGCAAGTTCTTCCTCATTGATGAGGTATGGACGGATGGTGGCGTGAGGGCAAACGAAGGCACACTGGTTGCATTCGATACAGTTGGCTGGGTTCCAAAGTGGGACTCTGTCAGCGATGGCTCTCTTCTGTCTGAAAGTGATGTTGGCGTTCATGGTGCCATCGAGGAGCTCGTACTTGGTGAATTCGCTGGTTGGGAGCTCATCGCCATCAAGACGATCGATGGTGCCGATGTATTCGTCGAAGTAGGTGTCACCGGTATCCTCAGCAGCGGCCTTGGCGGCTGGGAGGTTGATCCATTCTGGCTTGATCTCGACTTTGCGGAGACCAGCTGGGCCAGCGTCGATGGCATCGTAGTTGTTCTTGACGATGTCCATGCCCTTCTTGGCGTAGGTCTTCTCGACGAACTTCTTCATCCACTTCTCAGCCTCTTCGTAAGGCATGATTTTTGGTGAGAGTTTGAAGAAGGCAGCCTGGAGGGTGGTGTTAGTGTGACGGCCCATGTGGCATTCGGCGGCAAGCTTGTTGGCGTCGATGACGTAGAAGTTGGCTTTCTTCTCGGCAAGGAGATGCTTCATGCGGTTTGGCATGGCTCTCTCGAGAGCGGCATCATCCATGTCGGTGTTAAGAAGGAAAGTACCTCCAACCTTAAGGTTGTTGATGATGTCGAACTTGAAGATATAGGTATCAAGGGAGCAGGAGATGAAGTCCGCGTTCTTGACGTAGTATTCGCTGTGGATTGGGTTCTTTCCGAAACGGAGGTGGGAACGGGTGGTTCCGCCAGCCTTACGGGAGTCATACTGGAAGTAAGCCTGAGCATACTGGCCAGTGGCGTCGCCGATGATCTTGATGGAGCTCTTGTTGGCGGAAAC
>JAFZUD010000150.1 GCA_017618495.1 Bacilli bacterium
AGCGTTCTTTTTTGGAGCCTCGTAGACCATCGATTTGAGAAGAGGTCTCTCATCATCGATATGACCTGTTTTGTAGCAAAGGATGATTTTGTTCTCGGCATCGGTCACCACGAGGTTAGGGTGATGTGGGAAGAGCTCGATGTAGAGGTTACGTGGCTCTTCTTTGAAAACGCTGTTGATGGTGAGAAGAGAGAACTTAAGGATTCTGTCATCCCCAAAAGTCTCAACCTTCTCGATATATGGATTCACGAGTTCTTTCTTTAACTGATCGAAGAAGTGGGATGACACGCTTGTGGCCGCAAAAGTCTCATCTCCGATATAAACACGAGGGCACTCCTCATCTAGGATGAGGGAAAACCTCGATCCGCCCTTGCCACTAAGCCTAAAAAAGATAGCCTTCTCTGTGTAGAGCAGAGGGCTCGAGAGATGTCTTCCCTCTAAGTTTTTGGAGAGGTAAGACGCATATATTTCGAGGTCGCTTTTGCTTAAGGCTTTCATAGTTTCATATTGTAGCATACTCGCCTAAAGGGATAACCGCCATTAAAGATAGTAAATGTAAAGATTCGCGTCTTTTCGCTCAAATGAGATGGCATCGCTATATTTTGTTGTAAAAAAAGTAGAGCGGTCCTATAATTTTGCAAACCATGAAAAAGGGACTTTTGATTATCATGAGTGGGCCTTCCGGGGTCGGCAAAGGCACCATCCGCCAGAAAGTGATGGAAGACAAAGATCTTAATCTCTTTTTCTCAGTGTCCGTGACCACCCGTCAAAAGAGAGAAGGGGAGATGCATGGACGCGAATATTACTTCATCAGCCAAGATGAATTCGATAAGCTCATCGAGGAAGGCAAACTCCTTGAATATAACCGTTACGTCGGACATTCCTACGGAACTCCTCTCGCTCCAATTGAGGAACACCGCCTCAAAGGCGAGAACGTCGTCCTTGAGATCGATGTCCATGGCGCAACTCAGGTCCTAAGCAAAGTCAAAGGCCAGAAAGGCGTCGTCACCATCTTCCTCCTCCCACCATCCTATGAGGAACTTGAGAGAAGAATTAGGGGACGCTGCACCGAGAACGACAACACCATCCAGATGAGGCTCCAGCAAGCCAGGGATGAGATCGCTCAGAAGGGCAATTACATGTACAACGTCATCAACGACACCCTCGATAGCTGCGCTGATGAGGTCAAAAAGATAATTCGCAAAGAATTAGGGGCTCTATAGAGCCTCTTTTTTGTTAGAATAATCTCGTGAAGATAATCGATGTTCTGACGGAATACGGCAAAAGGTCTTTGGACCACACTTTTTCATATGCCTATTTCGGCAAAAAGAGAATCGAGCCTCGCTTCAGGGTCCGCATTTCTTTCGGCGCCCAGGAAGCGGTCATGGGCTTTGTCTTAGCCGTTAGGGACACCGAGAAAACCCTTGCCGAACTCGAAGAGGAAAACGGGTACGCTTTTAAAGAAATCCATGACTACGACATCATTGATGAAGAACCTCTCGTCGACGACAAAATGATGGAACTTGCCAACCGTGTCTCGAAGTACTATTTGGCTCCATTCATTGGGGTTTTGCAGGCGATGTTGCCATTATCGCTATCTCCAAAAACCTCTGCATTACGCGGTCCAAAGATTGCTTATGAGCAATGGGTGGAACTAGTCAAAAATGATGAAAACGATCTCACCGACAAGCAGATTGAGATGCTCCGCCTAGTGGCTGCGAACACCCCAATCCTCAAGAAGGAGTGCGGTTCCATCGCCATCCTCAAAAAGCTTCTTGAGAAAGGCAGAGTC
>JAFZUD010000151.1 GCA_017618495.1 Bacilli bacterium
CCTCATCAAGATTTTCATGCTCATCCCAACCATCCTCCTTGGCTTTGCCATCATTCCTCTTATCTGGATGGTCCCAATGACCATGGCCGCTTGGAAGAAGGCTGATAACAAAGAACCTTATGGCCTTGTCCTCTCCGTCTGCTCAATTATCTTCATGGGCATTCCAGTCGCCGGCGTCATGATGATTATTAGGGATCTTGACACCTACGGCGCCGAATAATCCTCGCAAAACCTGCATTTAATTCAAAAATCCCCTGCAAAACGCGGGGGTTTTTTCTTTTTGTGAGTTAATTGTTTTGACATTTCATAAGTGTATATTTAATATACCTAATAGTAATAGTGGAGGAGACCAATGGAATACATCATCCTAAGCATGCTCTTATGCAAATCAATGACCGTTTATGAAATAAGGTCTTACGTCGTTAAGAATCTTTCAACCGTGTGTAGCAATAGCCTTGGCAGCATCCAAGTCGCGATAAAGAAACTCCTAGGCAAAGGCTACATCGAAGTTAAGGCCTTCACCGAGAATGGCTTAAACAAAAAGGAATATAGCATCACCGATAAAGGCGTTACCGAATATAAGGATTGGGTAGGGGAACCGATAAATCTCTCCAAGATGACCAATATGGAAGAAAGCAAATTCTTCTTCCTTGGTTTGGCCCCAAAAGACAAACGCGTCTCCTTTCTTAAAAAGCTGATCAATGATTTGGAAGAAGAGCACAAAAAGCTTTTGGCCATCCAAGAAGCCTCTTTTGGCCTAAAGAATCAAGTCATTGAAAACAATGTGTCCTCCATTTCGAAAGACCCAAAGTTTGTCGACAATATCCTCGGTGTTTCTAAAGAAAAAGAACTGCCAGCCGCTTTAGGAAACACCTACGATTACCAGATGTCTCTCTTGAGGTATGGAATCGAAAGAACAAAGTTCGACATCGGTTTCTATAAGAGTGTTTTGAAAGAAGAAAAAGCGAGGTAAATTTTATGGTACAGGTATATATCGGAGCGGTTTTGCTCGGCGTCGTCATCGTAATGAGTGTCCTTCTCATTTGTGGACTCCCTTTGGGAGAATTCTCGATGGGCGGAAGGTTCGGAAAAGTCTGGCCCCCAAAGGTTAGGGTTATCGCCATCTCTCAGCTTTTGACCCAATGCTTCGCTCTCTACATCATCTTAGCAGGAGGGGCCATTCTCCCATATTTCATCAATCTCACAGTCACGAGGGTCATCTGTTATGTCTTTGCGGCTTTCTTCCTAGGAAACACCATCATGAACGCGATTTCCCCAAGCAAAAAGGAGAAGTTCGTGATGACCCCAATGTCCCTTGCGGCCTTCGTTTGTTTCCTCATCACCGCAATCCTGATGTAAAAGTCAAAACGCATTCTTCTAGGAATTTATCCTAGAAATAACTAGAATATGTCCTCGTGGAGAAGAAAGAGTCACTAAGACATAGAATTCACAAGATCTTCAGCGGACAGATCAACCTCACGGAAGGGAATCTTTTCGCTGTGATTCCGCTTTATGCCATGCCGATGGTGCTCCTTTCCTTCCTCCAGATGTTCTATAGCTCCGTCGACCAACTTGTGGTCGCCAACTTCGGAGGAGGCTATAGCTCGATGGACGCGGTGGGAAGCAACACCGCTTTGATCAACCTCATCATCGGCCTCTTCGTCGGAATATCGGTAGGGGCCAACGTCGTCATCGCAAAAGCCAGAGGCATGAACGACAAGGAAACCGCTCATAGAACGGTTCAGAGTTCGGTCATCATTTCCCTTTTCTGTGGTGTCTTTTTAGCGGTCGCCGGATGGTTTGTCGCCCCGGCGCTTCTCAAGCTCATGGACACCCCAGACCTCTATATCGACAAAGCCATCTCTTATCTCAGAGTCTATTTCCTTGGAATGCCATTTTTGATGGTCTTCAATTTCGGATCTGCTCTTTTAAGAGGAATGGGCGATTCCAAGCGTCCTCTCTACACTTTGCTCATCTGCGGTATCCTCAATATCGGCCTCAATTTCCTCTTTGTCATCGTCTTCGATCTCGATGTCGTGGGCGTCGCTATCACGACCGTCATCTCGGAGTTCTTCTCCGCCCTCATAATCCTTTTCTTCCTCTCACATAACAAAGAGTCCTTTGCCGTCTTCTCTTGGAAAGATTGGACAATCTACAAAAACGAGACCAGAGAGATTCTCAAGAACGGTATCCCTGCTGGAATCCAGTCCTTCATTTTCTCTTTCTCAAACATCTTCATCCAAAGAGGCGTCAACGGTTTCTCGACCCCAGAGATGCCTAGCGATGTCGCGGTCGCCGGAAACACCGCCTCGATTCAGATCGAACACTACATCTGGATTGCGATGAATAGCTTCGCTGTCGCGGTATCCGCCCTCATCTCCCAGAACTATGGCGCCCTTAAGAAAGAGAACCTCAAGAAGGTCTTCTGGATCTCGATGATGTATGAGACCATCGTCGGAGTTTCCTTAGGCCTCATCTCATATTTCTTCCGTTATCAGTTAATCGGTTTATTCATCTCCGAGGAGGCTTTCACGAATGAAGCGGGGGTCTTCATGGAAAACTCTTTCGCCAAAGCGATGGAAGTCGGCACCATGCGTATCACCCTCGTTGGTTTGACCTATGTCCTTGATGGTTATATGGATGTCTGTTCCTTCTACCTCAGGGGCTTAGGACACTCAAAGACTCCGACCGCCCTCACCCTTATCTTCATCACCACACTTAGGATCATCTACATCAATTTCGTTTGGACGAACATCCCTGAGATCCATACTCTTCTCTATCTTTGGATTTGCTGGCCAGTCAGCTGGACGCTTTGCATACTCTCTTACATCCCAATACTTCCTATCGTGAACAAGAAAGCCTACGCCGAAATAGACGCCAAACTCGCTCTCCGCAACGCCTAGTCATATCTAAGAAATGCATTAAACCCTTTAAAGGTTTACAATATGCTCAAAGATATGAATATTTTCAAAGTAGCCTGGTATCGCACCACTCAGTTCGTCATGAACAAAATCGGGATGCCTTTTATCAAGTTCCCGGAACCAAAAACCCTCAAAGGACCTGCTTTTTATGTCAGGGCAGCGGAGATTCTCGCTGAGAACGGATATAAGAAGCCTCTCATTGTCGCCGACCCAATCTTAGAGCAAATCGGAAAGATGGGCCCTTTGACCGACCAATTAGAGCAAAAAGGCCTTAAATATTCCATCTACTACGGCGTTGAACCTAACCCAACCTTTAACTCCGTTCTTCCTGCTATCGACGCGGTCAAAGAGAACGGGACCGATTCGATCATCGCTTTCGGTGGTGGTTCAGCGATCGATGTTGCCAAGATCATCGGTGCCTGCATCTCGAACGACACCAAAGACATCTCTTCCCTCAAGGGCCTTTTCAAGGTCAAGAAGAAATACCCTTGCTTAATCGCCATCCCAACGACAGCCGGAACGGGAAGTGAGGCAACTGTCGCCGCGGTCATCATCGACCCAGCCACAAGGAGCAAATACGCGATCAACGACCCTAAACTCGTCCCTGATTACGCGATTCTCGATGAGACCCTCTTAGAAACCCTTCCTCCAAAGATGATTGCCGCGACCGGCATGGACGCTTTGACGCATGCGGTTGAGGCCTATCTC
>JAFZUD010000152.1 GCA_017618495.1 Bacilli bacterium
TGACCAACACGACTACTTCAAGTATCTCGGTGGCAAGCTTTCCGATGCCTGCTCATCTAGCGGAAGGCTCTCAGAGTGGTGCAACCTCTTAGCCTATCTTGACCGCATGGAAAGCGTGGTCGATGAGGCTTTCTTCAAAGACTACCTTAACGGCAAGATCAGCGAAGAGAATCTCCTCCCAACCTTTAAAGCGGATGTCTATCTCGCTTACCTCAAACGCGTCCTCCCTGAAAGGGACCTCTCAACCTTAAGTGCTTCAAGCACCGAAGAGCTCGTGAAGTCTTACCGCGAAGAGATGGCGAAGATCCAAAGCCTTGCTGTCAATGTCGTCGCTGCTTCGATCACCGAGAAGTATCCAAAGAACGCGGACACCTTCGCCTCAAGCACCAACGCATATAAGCTCACCAAACTTGCCAAGAACGGTGGCAGGGGAGCTTCGCTTCGTTACATCTTTGATGAATTCAAAGACCTCGTGATGACCTTGACCCCGTGCTTCCTCATGTCCCCGGTCGCAGTCGCCCAATATCTCAACATCGAGAAATACCATTTCGACGTCGTCATCTTTGATGAAGCCTCTCAGATCCCAACCTCCGAAGCCGTTGGAGCGATGGCGAGAGCCGACTCCGTCATCATCGCTGGCGATGAGCAGCAAATGCCACCAACCAACTTCTTCGTCTCCGCCATGGGCATCGGTGAGGATAACCTTGCCTCCCTCAACTCCGTTGACGAGGACCTTGAGTCGCTTCTTGACGATGCGATTTCCCTTTCCTTCCCTCGCGAGAGGCTCAACTGGCACTACAGAAGCCGCCACGAGTCGCTCATTGCTTTTAGCAATAACCGTTTCTATGGCAATAGCCTTCTTACCTTCCCATCCCCAATCAGCGAAGAGGAATCCGTCTCTTATCGCTACGTCAATGGAGCCTACGAAAGAGGAAGGGGCATCAACAAGCCAGAAGCTCAGGAAGTCGTCAAAGAAGTCGTCCGTCGACTCAAAGACGACAAGCTCAGGCATCGTTCCATCGGTGTCGTCACCTTCAACGAAGCCCAGCAGAACCTTATCGAAGATATGCTTGACAAAGAGCTCTCTAAGAATGAGTTCCTCGATCCTCTTCCAGGAGGGGAGAAGATCCTCATCAAGAACCTAGAGAACGTCCAAGGCGATGAGAGGGATGTCATTCTCTTTAGCACGACCTATGGACCAGATAAGAAATATGGTCTTTCCCTCAACTTCGGACCTTTGTCTCAGAAGAAGGGCGAGAGAAGACTTAACGTCGCCGTCAGCCGTGCGAGAGAAGAGATGATCGTCTTCTCAAGCATGAAGCCAGAGGAGATCCAGGCCGAACGCGCCAAAAACATGGGCGCTTCCTATCTCCGTGATTTCCTCTTCTTCGCGAAGAACGGCCTCAATTCCTTAGCGAACAGAAACCAAAACGAAATGGGAGACGAACCAACTTCGATCGCTACTTTCTTAAATAAAGAACTCGAAGATCTTGGCTATGTCGTCGTCGAGAATCTTGGCGCTTCGACCTTCAAGATCGACCTCGCCATCTCCGCGAAGAACAAACCAAACGAATTCGTCCTCGGCGTCATCATCGATAACTCCAAGAACGCCTCTCTCACTTGCCGTGACAGGCACATCAATGAGCCATTCGTCCTCAATAGACTAAGGTGGAATATCCATCACCTTTATTCCGTTGAGTATCTCGACCACAAGGAAGAGGTCATCAAGGACATCGTGAACGCCTTCAACCGTTCCCTTAACGGAGAAAGGCTCTACGAGGATATCTCCACGAACAAAGATCCTCTCTTCGTCAAGAAAGTGGTGGATGTCTCTCCTAATAAGAAACCGTATGTACGCGCGGAATACGTTCCTGAAAGAGGGCCGAACGCGATGAACGAAGTCGATATGTTCGCTTTCTTCATGGAGACAATCGGAACCGAATACCCAATCTCCTTAGAACTTCTTGAATCAAGGTTCAGAGAGACCTTCGACTTAGGAAGAATCGGCTCTGTCGTGAGAAACAAGTTCACCCTCGCCCTAAATAACGTCAAGGTCAACATCGAATGCTGCGGTGGCCATAACTTCTATTACCCACGCAGTGTCGAAATGAACTCCAATCGTTTCTGGAGAGCGACCGAGGAAGGCGACTCCCGTAGGCTTGTCGATATCTCTTACATCGAGATCGGCAACTGCGCGGCCGACCTTATCGCCAACCAAGGCACGATGAGTCTTGATGACCTTTGCCATGAGATCAACCTCGCCTTCGGATATGCGCTTCTTAAGAAGACGAACTACGATTATGTGAGGAACGCCATCAAGTGGAACTGCTCTAGAAGGAATGGTCTCTACATGATTGGCGAGGACCAAGTCGGAATTAGATAAAAAAGAAATCCGTGGACGATTTGCCACGGATTTTTTGTTATTCAAGGGTGATATCTGAATCCTGACGCCTTAGGATTGCGGGGATTTTGTTTGTGGTTGGGAATTCCTTCTCAGGATATCCGCCTATCTCGAAAGCGGTCTTCGCGAGCTCTCTAATGATCTCATACAAGGCGACTCTTTCTCTTTCCGGATAGAACTCGTATCTCACGAAGATGTCATTCGCCCCGAAGTTGTTTAGGTAGTCAGGGTAGAGGATCGATTTCCCGCCATAGCGGAAGACGGAGTGGAGGAACCTCTTTCCATCGGCAGGGATATACGAATCCATGCACTTAGAAAGGAATAAGTCCTTCTCTTTGATGAGAGAGGTCAATTTGGCAAAAGCCTCATCTGGAATGTCTCTCAACTCTTTCCTTCCTTCAAAGGATTTGGAAGCAAGCCTTCTTCTTTCAATCTCGAGGGTTTTCTTCTCTAAATCGAAGGAATAGCAAACAGACTCCCTCTCGTAGGGATTCTCGTAGAAGGATGGGCCCGGGATTCTCAAATAGAATTTGCTTTCCATGAGCGTAATTGTATCCATCTTCTTGCCCATAATCAAATTGACTCCGCTTGCCTCTAGGCAAAAGAGAGGCTACTATGAAACCGCAATGAATATCTACGACTCATTCAAAGACAACGAATTCATCAGGGTCCTCGGCGACAAGCCAAGACCATGCCGCTTCACCTCTAAGAGCGACCTCCAGAAAGCTCCGATCGGGGAGAACACGAAGTTTTTGTATTACATCTATAAAGACGAAGCCGGTTACCACAGCGACTGGGCATGGTCAGATAACCCTGCCGACCTCACCGAGTTCCTTCTCGATTACTTAGTCGCCAAAGCGATGTTCAAAGAGATCGACATCGATGAGAAGAA
>JAFZUD010000153.1 GCA_017618495.1 Bacilli bacterium
GGTTGGACTTATGGCGCGGATGGCTGGAAGTATTCTGTCGCCACGATCACCGGCCTTATCGCTAAAGAGGATGTCGTCGCCACAATGGCGGTCCTTGGTCTTGATGAAGGCTCTGTCGCTCTCAACATTGCTGGTGCTTATAGCTTTGCGGTTTATAACCTCTTCACCATCCCATGCTTCGCCGCTATCGGCGCTGCACACGGTGAACTCAAAGGCAAACATTTCTGGCTCACCCTCCTTTGGTGGTTTGCCATGTCATACGTCGCCGCTCTCATTGTCTACTGGATTGGTGAGGCTTATGTCTTCCAGTGGTGGCTTGGACTCATCATCACTTTGGTCCTCGCCGCTCTCATCGTCTCCTGTGGCTTCATCGTCTCAAAGAGACAGAAAGGAGCTTCCGCTCTTAGAGCGTAAGCATAAATCCTATGCAGTGGTATGAAATTCTCATCATAATTGCTGCCGTCTTGTTCGTAGTCGGAGTTTTCGTCTGGAACATCTTCCTAAAAAAGAAGACCGGGAAATCTCTTTGTTCGGATTGTTCTGGGAATTGTCCATCTTGCTGTGGGTGTGGTTCTTGTCACAAGAAAATCGACCTTGTGGAGATGTATCACAAGTCCGAAGCCAAATAGACGTTAATCAAAAAAGCTTTCATGAAAGGTCGAGGAATTGAAGAGACCTTGGCCTGTTTGCGAATACCTCCTTTCAGGGCCCTTATGACTTGAGGGCCCTTTTCTTCCCTTGTAAGAGAGGCGTTTGCTAACTATAATGTTCGAGCGGTTGGGGCATTAGCTCAGCTGGGAGAGCGCATCGTTCGCAACGATGAGGTCGACGGTTCGATCCCGTTATGCTCCACCATTTTTATTATCAGGTGTCGTTGTCCAAAGCCGCTTATTCAAAATTGGACAAAAAGACTATTCAGCATAGATTAGACCTCTTTTGAGGTCTTTTCTTGTGTCTTGACTCTCTTTAAGTGCAAGTTGCACTTTAAGATTGCACTTTAAAACATTGATTAAAGAAAACCCCTTCCGTTTTGGAGGGGGTTTTAAATTCGAATTATCTATAAACAGGCGGTTGATATTCTCTTTCTTCGAATTGGGACAAGTCAGGGTAGAAGACTTCGCATTCTTCGGTTACCTTTGTTCTTTGTTCCTTTGTCTCGTCTCTAATGACGTCGCCATTCGCTTTCTTTGAAACGGATCTGGTAATGTAATCCTCGTCGTAAGTGAAATAATCAGAAATGTTTAACAAGTAGTCTTGATGATAGCTAATTGAGTGCAAGAATCCCTTTTCCCCCGTTGGATAATCAGTTATGTCTGAAGCGTTATACTCAAAATCATCTTTAACCACACAGCCAAAAGAACCACTTTTAGGGGAATGGTATTCATAGCTAGTATTACGCTCCATTTCATCGTCGTGGTCAGAGGAGTACCACGATGAGCTAAAACGGAAGTTCTGGAAAACGGACCTATCGATCTCGTCGAATCCTGTATAACCGTGAAAGTACGTCCAGCCATTAAGATAAAGGGCGAATTTCTCAGAAAAGTCCTCGCCTTGTGAATTCTCTACTTTGCAATAATAGGATTCATAAGTCCCTTTGTCTTCGCGTCCTTCGTAATAGCTTTGCTCGCTATGAACTTCGTAATAGAAACCGTCTTTAATATAGAACAAGAATTCACGAATTTGGTGTCTAATTAAGTCGTCTTCATCAAAGTATTTTGTTTTAGCGGTCTGTACGCTTTTTCTGTAAGCCCACTTATTATCGGCATCTAGTTGTTGGATGAAGTGCTTTTCTTCAAAATAGTCTTTTACAGAATAATTCGAATTTGAATAGTTCTTTTTGATGTGGTCTTCCTCTCTTTCGCTAACAACGCTCGTTTTTTTATGGAGAGATTGTTCTTCTGGAAATAATGACAAGTCATTATTGACCAAATCTTCTGCCTGCTCTTTAGTGATTGTAGGAGTGCTTAAACTAAACGAAACATCTTCTGAAAACAAACCAACGGTAGTGGAAGATGGTCCGATCGGATGATACGCACTGTTTGCGAAGGAAGAATCGCTCGATCCGGAAGGCAAACTGCTGTCTGAGCCCGAAACCACGGGTGAAGAAATGGTGGCCGCTTCTTGGCAGCCAGCCAGGAGACAGGTTGTCAGTAATAGTCCAATGCTAAAATGCTTTTTCATACTTCATTTACTATATAACAAGCGAAAACGGTCAGACAATACCGACATCTTTACAATAAAGTTAATAATGCGAACCTGTTAGGTTACAATATGTTGTAAAGAAGAGCGGGAAGAACAAGACTGTCATGTAATTGAAGAGGAGGTCAGTCGAGGCTTCCTTTTTGTTTAGTTTCTTCACGCGCTCATGCGCGTATTGTTGTTTTCGGGAGAGTAATTTGGTATAACGCTTTCATAGATTGAATAAAGGGGCACTTTATGAAAAAAGTATCAATCAAACGCGCGCTTTTTTTGAGCACGCTGTGTCTTACCGCTTTAGCGGGCTGCGGTGGTCAAGGAACTGAGGCCAGCACCGAAGCCTCAATCGTTGACACAAGCGGATTCAAAAACGTTAACGACAAGGAAGCCTTCGAAATCCATAGCGATCTCCAGAAAGCCTTCTTGGAATATGATGGATCATACGCGACGATTCCGGCTGATATGTATCCAGACGGAACGGCGAACCTTTCCGATTCCAATCCGATCACTTTGACCTGGGATTATGAGCTTCCAGAAGGAAAGGAAGTCTCCTCCTATAGCGTCATCTTCGGCCAGAAGTCCGATTTGAGTGATGGCTATCGCGTTCTTGGTGATACCGAAGAATCGATTACTTTCTCTAACCCATTCTTAGGAACCAACTATTACAAACTCATTGCCACCTTCGCGGATGGCTCAACCGATGAATCTTTGATTCACACATTCGAGGTCAATAGCAAATACCCAAGGAACCTCACCATCTCTGGCATGACCAATTGCCGTGATATGGGCGGAAGAGTCACTGAAGATGGCACCAAGATCAAGCAAGGCATGATCTACCGCACAAGCGGCAAGAACCAAAATGGCTCTTTGACCGACGCGACCACCGAGGAAATGATCAACCACCTCGGCGTGAAGAATGAGATCAACCTCGCTGGCGATAGCGATTCCTATAACCTCAAGCTCGAAGGCACGACCTTAATCAGCAGCTGCAAGATGGATACCTCAAGCACCGGTGGCTTCCATCACTTCTCAAGAAACACCGAAGCCGTTAAGAACTTCTTCACCATCCTCTCCGATGAGGACAACTTCCCTCTCTTCTACCATTGCAAGATCGGCACCGACAGAACCGGCTTATGCTCCGTCTTATTAAGCGGTCTCCTTGGCGTCTCTCTCGATGAAGTCTATCAGGACTATCTCTTCTCTAACTTCGGCAAGATCGGAGAAAAGAGAGGCATCGGCACTGGCGATTCCCACGACATGCTCAAATACGTCAACGACTTATTGACCTTCTCTGGCGCTTCATTCAAGAACAAGGTCTATAACGTCCTTCTCTCAATCGGCTTATCGAGAGAAACCTTAGATAAGGTTATCTCCAACCTCACCGAAGGTCCTGCTCCAAAAGGCAACGACGCCAATCAGGTCATCGCCAGGGCAGACGCCTTAACCGCTTCTGGGGTTGATGCGACCACCGATACGAGCGACAGAAAACACCCAGACACCTATTACGTTCTCGATAGCGAGGACAAATCCGTCAGCTATTCCTTCGATGTCTCTAGTGCCTTCACTGGCCAGGTTGTTGCCTATCTTGGCAACTCCGATGCCTCAACAAGCAAGAAGATCGGCGACGCCATCACCTGTGAGATTGACGGCAATGATTTAGAGATCAGAGATGTCACTTACAAAGATGCCAGAATGGGCAAATGCACCGTCAGCGGTTCTTCCCGTATGAACTACTTCCCGGTCATCCTTGGCACGGCTGAGCTTTCCCAAGGAAACCACACCATCCAAATCACAGGAAGCGCTGAAACGATGAACCTCGGAGGCATCTATATCTTCGACAACGCAACAGCGGGCGGATCTAACGGCATTGATTAATCAACACCGACATAGAAGGTCCCTTACATAGGGACCTTTTTATTGCTACACTTTGTAAAAAAGCATCTCATTTGAGAAAAGATACTAGCCCAATTATCATATTTATAGTGAATTCCGATTATTGTTGGTTAGAATATAGCCCAATTTAGGAGACCCTATGTCTATTTCCGCTGACCAAAAGCATCATTACAAGACGATAGATAAGACCTGCTATGGAGCAAACATCATCTATTTGTTCCTTCACGCTTTCTACCTTGTTTTGTTCGTAATCAATAAGCTCTATATCCTTGTTGGCGTCACCGCGGGTGTCATCGCCATTTATTTGCTTTTCTTCGTTCTTCTCAAGAAGAAGAAATACTATCTCTACGCATTACTATGCGGAAACGAGTTCTTCGCGTATATCGCTGTGACCACCTTGATGCTTGGCTTTGGGACAGGATTCACTTATTACCTCATTGGGTTGTCGGTCGTTTCCTTCTTCACCTCTTATTTCTCGAAGACAAAGGACATCAAGGGCTCAATCGTCTGGGTCGTTCTTTCTCTTGCCATCTACCTCACCCTTTATCTCGTCTCCAAGTTCAATCCTCCGTTCTATCAGATTGAGGAATGGCTTGAGATCACCCTTCTCATCACCAACGCGGTCATCGTCTTCGGCTTTGTCGCTGTCTACCTCGTCATCTTCTTGAAGTACGCTTTATCGCTTGAGAAGAAGATCATGAACGAATCGAGGACCGATGAGCTCACCAAGATCAAAAACCGCTACGGCTTATATGACTATTTCGATTTGACCGAAGACAAGAGCAACAAAGTCCTAGCCCTCTTCGACATCGACAACTTCAAAGCCGTAAATGACCGCTATGGCCACGCTGGAGGAGACTATGTCCTCAAGCGAATCGCCGAAATCGCCTCCGAGGAATTAAACGATTCCTTCGTCTGCCGTTATGGCGGAGAGGAATTCGTCGTCGTCATGGAAGAAGACGAGAAAACTCCAGTCCTTGATAGGCTTGAGGCTTTAAGAAAACGAATCGAAAGCGAAGACTTCGGATTCGAAGGCGAGACATTCCATGTCACCGTCACCATCGGCGCGACCAAGAACTGCGATGAGATTTCTCTCGAGAACTGGGTCGAGCAAACCGATGAGAAGATGTATTCCGGAAAGAAGAGCGGAAAGAACAAGACCGTCTATTAAACGAAGAGCCATCCTTTACGACGGCTTTTTGTATTAAAATAGAGATACACATATTGCTAGTATGGCTTACTCAATAGTTGGCATCCTTGCCATAGCAATTCACATAATCGCGAACTTAGATATTTTCAACGATATCGGAAGGACTGAGCGTTTCTCAGGAGAGAAGTATTATTTCTTTTTCCTTTTGGCCGTCATCTCTTATCACATCACGGACGGCTTCTGGGGATTCTTATATGATGCCCACCTCGTCACGGCGGTCTTCATCGATACGACCATCTATTTCGTGACGATGGCCGCTTCGATCCTGTTGTGGGGCCTTTTCATCTACCATTACCTCCAGCAAAGAAACAGGATCATCGTCTACGCGAGCATCGCTATCTTCGTTTTCCAAATTGCCGTCGTCATCATCAACCTCCTCGTCCCGTTGCTCTTTGAGGTCTCTCCTGATTGTGTTTATAGCGCTCTCCCATTCAGATACGTGGTCCTCCTCGTTCAGATCCTCGGCTTCCTTATCGCCGCGGCATGCACCTTCATCGGTTCGAGGCATGAGAAAGGGTCCATGAAACGCCATCACATCACGAC
>JAFZUD010000154.1 GCA_017618495.1 Bacilli bacterium
TATCTCATTGGCCTTGGCTCTGCCGGTGTCCTTGGTTTCTTCAATCCACTCATCGTTGGAAAAGACCAGAAAACCTACAACATCAAAGGTGAGGTCTTCCTCTTCGTCGGTGTCCTTGCCGCCACTGTTGTCAGAATGGCAGGCGGTATGGCCAGCTCCATGGTTTGGTACGAATACACCTTTGAAGCTGCCTTCTTCTACAACCTCCTTTACATCCCAGCCAGCGCTGTGATTTGCCTTGTTATTCTCATGGCTTTATATGGCCCACTTCTCCGCATCAACAAGCTTTTCCCAGCCAAAGTGGAAAGAAATTAATTTATTAATTTGCTCGATATTGTGTTATAGTGCCCTAGACGAAAGGCATTGTTTATGACCGATATTGAAGAAAAGAAAAATGACGAAGTCGAAGAAGAAAGCGACTTCGCCGACGAAATAAAACCAGTTGCTGAACCAGCCCCTGCTCCAGAGGCTCCAGAAGAGCCAGAAGATCAAATTGATCTTCATTCTGAAGAAGCGGAGGAACCAGAGGAGGCCAAAGAGCCTGCCCCTGCTCCAGCAAAAGGAAAGATCACCATCGAATACCCAGACGAGAATCTCGGCAAAGTCGAGCTTGCCCGTCAGGAGTTCTATAAGGTCTATCGCAAATCAAATATCGTTAAGTGGGTCGTCACCGCGGTCTGCTTGCTTCTCATTGTCTGCGGTTGGCTCATTCCAAACGCTATCGCAGCCCTTAAAGAGTACTCAATGATAATCGCCCTCATCGCCTGCGGCGTCGGCCTTGTCACCCTCTTGGTTTTCAATTACTTTTGGAAGAAGAACGTTCAGACTGCGATGAACCGTTACTTCCGCGAGTATTACGAGTACACGAACGCTTACGTGTTCGCAGACAGGGTCAACAACCTCGAGGGAAGCATCGACAACAAGATCGAAGACGAAGAACTCAAAAACTGCGATCTTTATAAAGACATCGGAAAAGTCGGAAGCCGCGCCACATACACCTTCGAATACGATGGCAAGACCGTTAAGGTCTGTGATGCCGCTGCTCAGGTTATCGCTGGCAAAGCCCTCCACACCGTTTTCGTTGGCAAATATCTCTACACCACCAACGAATACAAAGGATCTGACATCCTCATCTACTTCAAAGGCAACAAGAGAGCCCTTCCTCCAACCAATTTGGCCGGCAGAAAGGTCTTCTCTGATTCCAAGAATATCGTCATTTATGGCGATAAAGGCACCGAGAAAGTCATCACCGCTAGGGTGAGAGAAGCCTTAAACGAATTCAAAACCAACAAGACTTTTGTCGATATGGCTATTTCTATTCGTGAAGGCATGACTTATTTCGCGATGGGCTATGAAGATGACTTAATGGTCATCGCCCTCGAGAAGCCGTTCGATCCAAACCCAACCGTCCAATACGCCGGAGATTTAAGAAAGGTCCTCAAACTCATCGCCTTATTGAAATAGTTTCAAATTTTCAAAATGGAAGTCGCTAGATTCTTCGAACTTTGCAACCAATACCCTTGGGCATATGTGGCAATCATATTTGACCTAGGCGTGGTTTTCATGAATGGCTGGACCGATGTTCCTAACTGCATCGCTACCTGCGTAACCACACGTTGCATGAAGCCAAAATGGGCCATCCTCATGGCCGCTTTAGGCAACCTCTTAGGAACTTTGGCAGCAGGCTTCTTGGCCTCTGTTCTCCCTTTGGGAGATGTTTCTCAAACCGTTGCAGGTATCGTCCAGTTCAACGCTTTGGGCGCATCGCCAAATCAGATGTTCATTGCGATCGCTTTCGGTTTACTTGCGAATATCATCCTTTCTCTCATCTGCACTTACTTCGGTTTCCCATCCTCACAAAGCAACGCTTTGGTGGGTGGTTTAACCGGTTCTGCTATCGGCCTTGCCGCCATCTCTGGCTCAACCAATTGGTTTGAGGCTGTTTCCCTTAACAGCTGGATCAAGGTCTTGATTGGCTTCTTTGGTTCCATCCTCGTTGGATTTATCCTCGGCTATGGAATCGTTTGGCTCATCGTCCTTATCTGCAGGAAACTCACCCGTGGTTCAACCAGCCGCTTCTTCAAGAGAGGCCAGGTTGTCGCAAGTGCTCTCATGTCCTTAGCCCATGGCCATCAGGATGGCGCCAAGTTCCTTGGTGTCTTCATGGTCATCGCCGTTATGCTTCATGTCGGAGGCGCCAACTATGTCCCAGCTGATTTCAACGCCATGCAGGGGATGTGGTGGATCGTTCTTCCAGTTGCAGTTGTCATTTTCGGTGGAACCCTCATGGGTGGAAAATCCATCATCAAAACGATGGGTTCCGGAATGGCCAAACTTCATAAATACCAGGGATTTGCCACGGATATTGCAGCCGGCATTGGTTTAATCGTCGCTACAGTATTCGGCCTTCCTATCTCA
>JAFZUD010000155.1 GCA_017618495.1 Bacilli bacterium
CATCGGAGAGCTCAATATCGTCGAAACCGACTTCGACGGAGACCTGAAGGCCCTCGACATCCCTTTCCTCGTCTTTGTCGTTGATGAGGATGCCTTCTTCGCTAAGGCGATAGCCTGGGAAGAGCTTAAGGACATCGAAGTTGGCGTGGATGCCAGCAAAGCTGACATGGCAGTGTTTGGTAAGATGGCCATCGTAGTAGTTGCTGGTGAATGGCTTCTTCATGATCTGGATGTTCTCCGGATCGACGGAGAGGCCGACGATGCTTTCTTCTTCGAAGTTCTTGGTTGACTGGGCGATCATCTCGTTCTTGCCAACCATGGTGATGTATTCGTAATGCATGCCTTTGAAGATCTTGGAGACGATCTTGGCATTGACGGTGCCTTTGTCTTTGGCGGAGATGATGACGTCCTCAGGACGGATGACGACGTCAACCTTCTCGTTGAGGGCGAATTTGCCTTCGTCGGCTGGGTCGCTATCGAAGGAAGCGCCAAGGAATTTGATCTTGTTGCCCTTCTGGACGGTGCCGGTGAAGATGGAGGATTCGCCGATGAAGTCAGCGACGAAAGCGTTCTTTGGCTCGTCATAGATCTCTTTTGGGGTGCCAACTTGCTGGATTTCGCCATCAGACATGACGACGATGGTGTCGGACATGGTGAGGGCTTCTTCCTGGTCGTGGGTGACGTAGATGAAAGTGATGCCGAGCTTTTTGTGCATGGCTTTGAGTTCAAGCTGCATCTCCTTCCTCATCTTGAGGTCGAGAGCGCCTAAAGGCTCATCGAGGAGAAGGATCTCTGGCTCATTGACGATGGCGCGGGCGATGGCGATTCTCTGCTGTTGGCCGCCAGAGAGGGTTGAGACCGCTCTCTTCTCGAAGCCTTCGAGGTCAACAAGGTTGAGGGCGTATTTGACTTTGGCTCTGATTTCGTCTTTGGTGAGCTTTCTTTTCGCGTAAAGCTGCTCACCGTTTTCGCCAAGGATCGGATTGCCTTCTTTGTCTTTGAGAGGTTTGTTCAAATCATCGACCCTCTTGTACTGAAGGCCGAAAGCGATGTTCTTGTAGATATTGAGATGGGTGAAGAGGGCATAACGCTGGAAGACGGTGTTGATTGGTCTTTTGTATGGCGGGATGAGGGAAATGTCCTGGCCATTGAGAAGAATCTGACCGCTTGTTGGCATATCGAAGCCAGCGATCATTCTGAGGGTGGTTGTCTTGCCACATCCGGAAGGACCAAGGAAGGTGACGAACTCACCTCTTTTGATATCGAGATTGAAGTTGTCGACAGCGGTGAATGACTTGTCAAAGACCTTGCAGACATTCTTCAAAGAAATGATTGTATTCTCAGCGTTCATTTTCATGCCTCCATACCCTCTTAGAAACAGGTAAACGAATGCCAGTAATTCCAGGCCAATTTTTGACTAGGAAACTTGACGCGAAAAATAATGCATTAAAAAGACCTAAAAAACAACAAAATTTTTATCACTTTTTCCGATATTTTTTTCGTGATGGTTTTTGAAAAAATCAAAATATGACATTTTGTCGGACTTATCGAAGTTTCCCCAGCATTTTTTTGCTCGAAAATTTTTTGATTTTTTTCGAAAAAAATCGCTTCAAAAACCATTCAAAAAACTCAGTGCAATTTTTCACCCGCTTTTTGGGGGTGGTTTTTGGGGGTTCGCGCGCGTACGCGACCTTATTTTATGCATGTAATTTGCTGTCTTTTTTTGCAGTCGTTTTTCTTCTAGAATTGTGGGTATGAAAAAAGGCCTTTTTCTTACCATCCCGCTCTCCCTCTTGGCCGCTCTTTCCGCGTGCCAAAACACGGACTCTCCTGCCAAGGTCAATCTCACATTCGGAAAGCTCTATGATTCATCGAAATTGGAACACATCGATGACCATTTGGTGACGCTCACCCATTCAGGGTTAACTTCCCTCGTCAATTCAAAGAAAGAATTCGTCCTTCTTGTCTATGACAAGGACAACACCTGCACCTGCTGGGCGGACTTCGAAAAAACCATCCTTTCATTCGTGAAGATGAAGAACGCGCTCATGTATGCCATCTCCCCTAGCGAATTCGACGGAGGGCATGAGACATTTGGCTTAACCATCTCTAAGAGCGAAGAGACCATTGCCATCTTCGAGGACGGGAAGATCAAAGAACAAAAGGTCACAAAAGGCTCAGAAGACGAATTCATGACCCCTGCCGTCTTCTCTTCCTGGATGAGCGAAAGGGTTCATTTTTCCAATATGCTTTACGTCAGCAAAACCCAATTAGAGGGGCTTTTTGCTGGGGATATTCAATTTACGGTCGGATTTTTGAGGGCTTCTTGCTCCGATTGCTCTTATGTCGAATCTAGCGTCCTTTCCTCATTCAACAGCAAGGACAACAACATTTCCTACGTCATCGATTGCGACGCTGAAGGCATTAGAAACAAGAACGGAGAATACGACCAAGAACAATGGGCTTCCTTCAAATATGAGTACGGTTTGAGCGAAGACGCCAATCCAGATTACGGATACGGAGGAGGATTCGTTCCTTCCTTCTATACATATGCGCCTGGCGATGGCGATAAGAAGGATTTGATCATCGATGGCGATGTCTATCTGAATGACGTCGTCTCTAATGAAAGCGGAAAATATGTCGTCACGAATTCCTTTTTCACCGAAGAAAGGGCACCGCTCCTTAACTTTTTAGGCAATACAATGGTCGATCATCCAGTATTTAAAGTATTCGAGATCGAAGACAAAGACATCGAAAACGGTAGATGGAATAAGGAAGCCGCGGCCAAATACCACGACCCTCTTCTTAACGCTTTCTTAACTGCTTATATCGGAAAGTAGCTTTCTCCTCTATAATACGGAAAGAGCATTTGCCAACAAAAACAGACGCTTGTCTGTTAACTTTGTGATTGGAGCTATATCAATGAATCCATTTGCCAGCGTTTTTCAAACTTTTTCCGATAACACGGTTCTCGCCTTTTTCATCGTGTTTGGCATTTCCCTTGTCATAGGTGTTGCCATGGCTTTGACCTATAAAGCCGTCAAGAAAGGCGAAGTTTACACGAAGTTCATGCCTATCGCCATTATCGTCGTTCCTCTTGCGATGACCACCCTTATCGGTCTCATCAACATGAGAAATATCGAGATTGAGAGCGATGGTTATGTCAGGGTCGCCCTTGTCGTTAGTGCAGGCGTCGCCCTCACCCGTTTCAGAAGCGACAAGCTTTCGATGCTTGATATGGTCTACCTCATCGTGGCCTCCACTCTTGGCATCGTCCTTGGCATTGGCTACTTCATGTACCCAGTCATCGTCGCCGTTGTCGTCATCGCCACCATGCTTATCGCCCACAAGCTTAAGTTCGGCGAAAACAAAGACGGCGTGTACACTTTAAAGTACCAGGTTGGCGAGGATCTCGCTAACGATGAAGTCTTTGAAAAAGCCATCTCCGAGCATTGCTCTTCCTATAGCCTCCAAAGCGTCCGCACCATCGAATACGGTCAGCTTTATGAAGTGAGATATAACGTCACCCTCAAGAAAGGCGACACCGTCAAAGCCCTCATCGACGAGGTCAGGATGCATAACGCTAACCTCAACGTTACCGTCGTCATCAGCGAAAAGAACTAAAAATGGCCATCAATTCCGGCAATTCCTTCTGCCGAATCGAGAATAAATACATCATCCCATTAGAGAAACTGCCTCTTTTGGTTGAGGCGATTTCCGAGCACATCGAATATGACAAGTATGCCAAAGAGAAAGGCTCCTATCAGGTCAATTCGATCTACTTTGATAACGCCTTTGGCGACATCCACCACCGCAACATCGCTAAGCCGAAATTCAAAGAGAAGCTCCGCTTAAGGTCTTATGGCGGCGATAAGCCAATCTATTTCCTCGAGTTCAAAGACAAGATCTTCAAAGACGTCTACAAAAGGCGTATCTACCTTACCAAAGAAGAAGTCGATGATTTTGTGAACAAAGGGATATTCCCTCCGAAGAACGGGGACGCCAAACACGATGAATTCATCGATGAGCTCGCCATTTTCAAAGAAAGATATAGAGGCTCAATCGTCCCTAATACCCTCATGCAATATCAAAGGGTTGCCTATATGAATAAGCCTGGGGATAACTATCTTAGACTCACCGTTGATATGGATATCCGTTATAGAAGAGACGATTTCGATATCAATAAACCTGGAGGAAAGACCCTTCTAAAAGAAGGATATGGAATCCTAGAGATCAAATTCATTGGAGCGATGCCCCTATTTGTCGCAAAAGCCCTCAATGAATTAGGACTACAGAGACAAACCTTCTCAAAATTCGGTTCTTCC
>JAFZUD010000156.1 GCA_017618495.1 Bacilli bacterium
GTTTTTAGATGCTGGCAGGAGCCTCGCTTGACTCAGAGGAGATAGGCTCTTCGACTGGCTCTTCTTCCTCAACCTCAGGGAATTCCTGAAGGACATAATCGTCAAAGGAAGCTGGGAAAGTGACGGTGAGATTGTCATCGAAGGTGAAGACGGTGGTCGCGCTCATCTCGATGCTATCGAGGCCGACTTTGGACTGACCGGCTTCGATGTCTTCTTCTTGGAGAAGGCTAGCCTTCATCTCTTCTTCATCGCAGGTCGCTTTGATGCTTGTGCTCATGCCTTTGAGAGAAGTTCTTGTGTAAGTGAAATGCATCTCAAGATCGAAGGTGTCGATGTAGCTGTTCACATTATCGAGTTCGGAATTGACATCGACTGGCATGCTGCCGACGAGATCTCCGGCCGCATCCCCTGCTGTTTCCTCTAAGGTATCGGTGAACATGGTTGGGTCATCGGCTTTGATGCACATGTCATAGACGGTCTGGCCCATCTCAGACTTTGAGGTTGTTGTGATGTCGGCACCCGCTTCCCAAAGGGACTGAATCATTGGGTCAAGCATATTGGTCCATAAGGATTCAGCGACCGAGCTAGAAGTAAGGAGACCGAGAATAACGGACATGCTTGAATCAAGCTCATACTTTCCTTTGTGCTGGAAGGTGAATTCGTTTTCCCCTTCAGTTTCGGTGGTTTCCATCAAAGCCGTGAAGGCGAGATCGAAGATGCTCGATAAGCCAGTGCACTCCTGACCATTCTCATCGAGGAAGTCCCAGTAGAGGGTATCATCGGTGAAATACATATTGGCATCTTGGTTATAGGCGTTGCTCGCGCCTGGGATGAGGGTCGATAAAGCGCCTAAGACAACGGTGAGGTTATTGAGATTGATGCGCATATCCGGGTTGCCGCCTAAACCATAAGCAGCAAGAGGAGATGTGTCTTTCTTCATCTCAAAGGTCATGCTGTCAGCCTGGGCCAAGAAGTTGTTGGTCGAGGCTTTCATAAGGGAATAGTTAGGATCGGCACCGAGGACGGTGTAGGTCGAAAGACCCATCTGGACCTTTGGTTGGCTGGTGACCATGCGCATTCCGTTCTTAGCGAAGGATGTGGTGAAAGCGTTGCCTAAGACGGTCGTGTTGTAGGTTCCTCTGCCACTGCTAGTCTCAACTGAGCTAAATAATGGATCGGCGAGAGTTGATCCTTGGACGGAAGCGTCGGAAGCGATCGCGGAGGTCTCAGGTTCACTTGTTCCAAGGTCTACGCTGGATTCGCTAGTGAGAGAAGGCTGATTGCCTCCGTCGCACGAAGCCAAAACAAGCAACAAGCTTGCTGAGATGAGATATGGGAGTTTTGTGCCTTTTTTCATGGTGATTCCTCCTTAGCAAATTCATTAGAATTCGCCTAAATAGTAATTCTTCTTTCCGCGCCTTACAATCAAGTATTTTCCTGCCATGGCATCGGCAATTGTGTAGTTCTTCATCGCGTCGGTGACTTTCTCGCCATTGATGGAGACGCTGTTCTGGCTGATGAAGGTACGGGCCTCGGTCTTGGACTTGGCGGCGCCAAGGAGAACGAGAAGGTCGACGAGATTGATCTCCGCTGGGAGCTTGGTCTTAAGGGAACCAAGGATCTCTTCGATTTGGTTGGCGGTAAGGTTCTGGACGGCTCCGGTGAAGAGGACGTTAGACATATTGACCGCTTCATCGGCGGCGTCTTTGCCGTGGATGTCTTTGACGACTTCGTAGGCGAGTTTCTTCTGAGCGACTCTCATGCCAAGATTGGCAAGATGCTCACGGATGACGTCTTCGATTTCATCATGGGAGAGGAAGGTAAATACCTTAAGGTATTTGACGGCATCCTCATCGGTGGTGTTGATGAAGTATTGATAGAGCTGATATGGGGAAGTGAGGTTGCGGTCAAGGAAGAGAGCGCCTTGCTCGGATTTGCCAAACTTCTTGCCATCGGCACGGGTGATAAGATGGGCGGTCATGACTTCCGCTTCAGCCTCATCGCCATCGAGCTTTCTGATGAGCTCTAAGCCAGAGGTGAGGTTCCCCCACTGGTCGTTGCCACCGATCTGGATGGTCGCGCCTTCGGTCTTGCGGAGGTGATAGAAGTCGACAGACTGGAGAATCTGGTAGGAGAACTCGGTGAAGGAGATGCCCGCTTCAAGGCGTGAAGAGACGATTTCCTTTGAGAGCATGTAATTGACCGAGAAGAACTTTCCGTATTCACGGAGGAAGTCGAGCATGCTGAGCTTGCCAAGCCAATCGTAGTTATTCACGATCATGCCTTTATCTGGGTCAGAGAGGTCGATGAATCTTTCGAGCTGGTTCTTGATCGATTCGGTGTTGGCCCTAAGGACTTCCATGGACTGGAGGTTCCTTTCTTTGGACTTGCCACTTGGGTCACCGATCATGCCAGTAGCACCGCCGACAAGGGCGATGATCTTGTGTCCGGCATTCTGGAGTCTCTTGAGAATCGAGATCATGACATAGTTGCCAACGTGCATGGAAGCGGCGCTTGGGTCGAAGCCACAATAGATGGTCTGTTTGGTTGAAAAGAGTTTGCGGACATTTTCTTCGTTAGAGTATTGTTCAATGAGTCCGCGGTAATTGAGATCGTCAACAATGTTTTGCATTAGTTATTTCCTCGCCCTTTTATTCTACTCGAATAAAAAACTATTTGTAGAAATATCGCTCTCTCGAAAAAAGAATTTTTCGGCATTTTCGCAAAAATAATGGGGTTTTGCTGGAAATATTTGCGTTTTTAGGCCCTCTTTTTCTTGATGGTCAATTCCTTTACGCGTGAGCGTCTTATTTGACAAACGGCTTTTGAGGTTTTACTTTTTAGTTAATGTTCACGCAGTTAAATATCAACGCCGGACTTGCTTTCGGCGCCTTCGCTATCGCCCTCTTTTGTTTCATTTCTTCTTTGAGAAAGAACCTAAGCCGCGTTCAGCATGCAACATATTTGATTATCTGTCTCAGCTGCTTTGTCTGTCCTCTGACCAGCATCGCGGAAGAGCTATTTTTGACATTCGGCAAAGATGGCGATGGGCTTTTATGGCTCTTCATGGGCTCAGAAGTCGTCTTCTTTGTCTTCCACTCCTTCTTAGCTCCTTCCTTTGGCTTATATGTCTTGTCCCTTAACGGCACCCTCGTAGGACGCAAGAAGAGGATTTGGTTCATCTACTGGATCCCGGTCATGCTCGTCGAGATCGCCAATATCGCCAATATCTTCTTCCCACGCGATGCGAGACCTTTATACACGGCCACCGTCGGAGAAGCGGGCAACTATGTCTACCAAAGAGGCGATTTCATGTTCATCTTCTACATCGTCGCCGGTCTTTATGTTCTCCTTAGCCTTTTCGCCTTCATCAGAAACATCAGGGCCCTCAACGCCAAAAAGATCATTTCGCTTTTAAGCTTCTATGCCGCCACCCTCGCAGGCGTCGTCATCCAGTTCTTCTGGAAGGATATCAAATTCGAGGCCTTCTTCGAATCCTTCTCAATCCTTGGACTTCTCATCCTCTTAGAAAGCGACACCGGCATCATCAATAACAACACCGGCTTATATAACGAAATCGCTTTCTATAACGACAACGCGACCGCGATGGCCGCTAAACGCAAATACACGATCATCACTTTGCAGTCCCCTGACTATTTCCAGTATCTTGAGATGCTTGGCCAAACCAACTACAACGGAATCGAGCTATTGGTCGCTAGATACCTCACTTCCATCGTTAAGTCCCAATACGTCTACCATCTCTCTAACGGTGCCTATGGCATCATGCTATACGAAGGGAAGGAATCGGACGTCGACATGATTGTCCAGATGATTCAGCACAGATTCGAAGAGCCATTCGGTTATGGCGCGATCGAAGCCTCACCAAGATGGACCATCACGGTCGCGAAAGTCCCTAATGACATCGAAGATCCAAGCCAGCTCCACTACCTCTTCGCCGGAAAGAACGGAGGCTTTGAGCAGAAGGTCATCATCCGCGATAGCCTCTCCCTTAGGTTCATCAAGCGCAGAAGCAAGATCGAAGGCGCGATCGCCCGCGGTCTTAGAGACAACAACTTCAAGGTCTATTACCAGCCAATCTGGGATGCCTCCCGCAACAAAATACTCTCTGCCGAAGCCCTTCTTAGACTCATCGATCCTGAGCTTGGCTTCATCGGCCCAGATGAGTTCATCCCTGTCGCCGAAGAAAACGGAACCATCATTGAGCTTGGACACTGGGTTTTCGAAGAAGCCTGCAAAATGGCGAAGAAAAACGAGATCAGAAACCTCGGAATCGAGTGGCTTGAGATCAACCTCTCCGTCTATCAGCTTCCAGAGAAAGACTTACCAGGAAGATTCCTTGAGATAGCCCATAGATACGACCTTCCACCGTCATTCCTTAATATCGAGATCACAGAGACTGCCGATGCTGCGAATGATAACGAGCTTGTCGACCGTATCCAGAACCTCGTTAAGGTTGGCTTCCCTCTCTCCCTTGATGACTACGGAACCGGTTATTCGAACTTCACCCGTCTCATCAAGAGCAGGTTCAGGACCATCAAGATCGACCGTTCGCTCCTTCTTTCCGCTGAGCAAGGCCCGATTGGAAAATCAGTCCTCTCAAACATCTATAAGACGATGAACGGACTTAGCTTCCGCACCATCCAGGAAGGCGTTGAGACCGAGGAGCAAAAGAACCTCATCCTCTCCTTCGGCGCTCAGATGATTCAGGGCTACTTCTTCTCTAAGCCAGTCCCTGAGGAAGAGTTCATCGAATACGTCATGAAGTTCAACAGAGTCAAACATATCTCCTAGCAAAAAGAAAAACTCGCCCAACTTGGAGCGAGTTTTTTGTTTGCTATTTTTATCTTTTGATGGTGCTGGAACGTTCAGTGACAAGAGGTTCGAAGCGGTAGCTCTTATCGACGAGGTCGTTGTTGATGAGGTCGATGAGCATGTACATGGAACGCTGCCCCACTTCTTGCATATTGATGTGGAGAGCGGTGATCGATGGACGGAGGATGTTGGCATACTTGGTGCCGACAAGGGAGAGGATCTCGACATCCTCTGGGACCTTTAAGCCAACGTCGGTAGCGGCATTCTCGATAGCGGCCGCAATGGAGTCACGATAAGCGATGAAGTAGCCTTTCTTGTTGTTTTGGAAGTATTCATAGAAATCGTGGTATGTGCGGGTGTAGGAATCATCGCAGTTGATGACGTTGTACTTCTGGCCGATTCTCTCATGGGTCTCGATGAAGGCTTTCTCGTTGCGGGAAAGGAGACGGCCACCATCATGGACGTGGACGAAGGTCATCTGCTTGTCTCCACCCTTCTTGTAGTAGGATTCGATGAACTTGGAGAGGACATCTTCGTATGAGAAGAGAATGGAACCGACCTTGTCACCGATGATCTTCTTATTGATGACGATGGTTGGGACGCTGTAGGAATTGATCTTCATGACGTCTTCAGCATCGAGCTCATCGTCAAAGATGATCGCGCCATCAACGTGGGAGGTGATGACTTTCTCAATCATTGAGAGAGCCTCTTCGCGGGAATGGGATGTGGTGAAAAGAGAAAGGACGAAGCCCTTTGTCTTAGCGACATCGGAAATGCCAGCGAGAAGGTTGGAGATATAGACGTAGTTGGCGTTAGGGATGATGACGCCGATATTGGTCGATTTATTGGTGGCAAGGGCCTGGGCGAGTCCGCTTGGCTTGTATCCGAGGCGTTTGATGGTCTCTTCGACGTTGAGGCGGGTGGCCTCAGTGACATTGCCTTGTTTATTGATGACGCGCGAAACGGTAGCTAAAGAAACTCCGGCGGCTTGAGCGACTTGGTAGATGGTAACACGATCCTTGGTATTCATATTGTTTCCTCCACGACAAGACCATTCTAAAAAGAAAAAATGACTAACACAATGAAAATATTTTCATAAGCACGTCAAATCATTTTCAAAAGGGTGAAATTTTCGACTATTGCTATGCAAACAAAATTCGGTAATTGATTCTCGAATATTTATTGTTTGGCTTGTTTTTCATATTTTCACTCGCGTTACGTAGATTATTTTCAAGTGTATTTCATCTATTTACATAAGAAAAAGCGGGGTTATTCCCCGCCTAATCTATGTTTTCTAGAATTAACGGATGAAGAAATCCTCTCCGTCTTTGAATGATGGGTCATCATCAAGAAGGAAAGCGTCTTTCATAGAGCCTTCAAGCCTAAGCTCAACTGGGCTAAGGACTTTGACGTCGTTATTGATGTTCTTGATGACCGCGGCGTGGTACACGCTTCCGTCAAAGAGGATGGTTCCATCAAGCGCCACCACTACCATTGAGCCTTCTTCGATGCCTTTGAGGTTAGAGACGGTCTCATAGGTCTTTTCGCCGCACTGGAGCTTGAGGATTAAGGCTTTCTCGTCAAGAGGGTGTTCCTCAGTTGAAAGGACCTTCGCGACTCTATATCCGGAGTCCTTGATCTCTGGAAGAGGGGCAAGACCTTCTCTTTCTAAGAGGGAATTGATGACCTCAAGGAGTTTGGCGTCTGGGACGAAGATGACTCCGTTGGCCTTGATCTTCATCACATCATCGATGTGGAAGATGTTATAGCCGACGAGTTTGTCGTTCTCGCCATATAAGGCAACGACATTGTTATGGGTCTCACTCTTAAGGACTCTGGCCTCAGGATCGATGACGATGATGAGGACATCCTTTAGGGCCGGGTGGTTGTAGAAAAGTCTATACATATACGCTTCTCCTTACTTCTTATATATTAAGCGATAGATCGGTTTTCCTTCGCTTCTGAAGTTCCTCTCATATTCGCTCATGGCGTCATTTTCCTCGTCAAAACGATAATCTTTTTCGTCTACGAGGTTAACGAAGGCGGTTCCTTCCACTTCTTCTTTGGTGAACTCATAGAGACCTTCATTGTCGGTCTTCTGACGGAGTTCCCCTCCTTTTTCTAAGAGGGTGAGATAAGTCTCTAGACGAGGTTTGGCAGTGAGCCTTCTCTTTGAGTGCCTCTTCTTTGGCCAAGGGTCAGAGAAGTTGAGGTAGATGACCTTGAAGGCTTCCTTTGGAAGGAACTCATAGACCTTGTCGAAATCCTGATAGACGATCTTGACGTTCTTGAGCTCTTTCTCAACGATCTTCTTCGCGAGAGTGCCTAAGGAAGAAACATCTCTTTCGACGGCAAGGTAATGGTTATCAGGGTTTCTCTCTGCAAGAGAGACGATGAAATCGCCTTTGCCTGAGCCAATCTCCAAATAGAGAGGGGCGCCTTCAAAGAAAAACCTATCCTCGAAAGGAAGGGACAAGGTTATTTCTTCATGCTCTTCGATGAATGGAAGAGCCCATTTTTTGAAACGAGATCTCACTTCGCGGTTCCTAATGCATGGATCGCCCTGGCGTAGATGGCGATGTCTTTGATGAAGTCTTCGATGTAGATGTATTCGTCTGGCGAATGCATGTTGCCTGGGTGGTTTGGCCACTCAGCGCCGAAAGCGACCGTATTAGGCGCTTCTTTGGCATAGGTGCCTCCGCCGATCGCAAGAGGTTTTGCGAAGAACTTGTGGGCGCCTTTCTTGTAGGCTTTCATAAGGGTGCTGACAAGAGGTGACTTCTTATCAAAGATAAGGAGTTTGCTCTCACCTTTCTTGGTGAGCTCAAGACCCGTGGCCTCTTGGAATTTGGCGATGAGTTCTTCTGGCTTGACTTCTTCGCCATAACGGAAGTCGATGGTGAAGGTGAGCTTCTTGCCATCATAGCTCACGATGCCATAGCTATAGGTGGCTTCACCAAGCTCTTTGGAAGAGTTATATCCACCGAAGGATTTGCCATGGCAGTCCTTCATGGCTTTGGCGGCCTTGGAAAGGACTTCAAGCTTATAGAAATCACCAAGGGTCTCGAAGCAAGTGACCATGGCGTTCTCACCGAGTTCTGGGGTGGAAGCATGGGCGGTCTTGCCAGAGAATCTGACCATTAAGAGGGCGGAATTGTCAGTGATTTCGCACTTGATGGCCTTGTCTTTGAGGTATTTGACGAACTTGGCGTCTGGTTTCAAGGTGACGAGCACGTAATCGCAGACGGCATTGACGACGACACCGCCGTTCATGGCGATGACCGGTCCTAATTCGCCTTCAAAGGAAGCGTCGTAACGGGTGATGCCCTTCTCGGCGTAGATAAGAGGCCAATTGGCGTCTGGTGTGAAGCCAAATCTTGGAGCCTCTCCTTTGTATTCGTTGAAATAGTAGTCTAAGCAGGATGAGCCACGTTCCTCATCGCCACCGCTGACGATCTTGACGCGGTAGCCTTTGAGGAGGCCTTCGTCCTGAAGAAGCTTGACGGCCCAAAGGGAGGCAAGAAGCGGTCCCTTGTCGTCACAAGCGCCTCTACCATAGATGATGCCATCTTTGATCTCAGCGCCAAAAGGCTTGTGGGTCCATTTGCCACTTACCGGGACAACGTCGCTATGGCCATAGATGCCAACGAGCGGTCCTTCGGTGCCAACGGTGATCTCGGTGCAATAGCCATTGATGACCTTGCTCTTCCAACCGAAGTTGGAACCGAGTTTCGCGAAATATTCGAGGGCTTTTTTGACGCCTAAGCCATAAGGCGCACCTTCACCAACGGTCATCTCATCGTAGACGCTGTTGATGCGGATGAAGTCTTGAAGGGCTTTGACGGCCCCTTGTTCATAGGATTTTGCTAATTTGTCGAAGTTCACTCTTTCTCTTCCTCTCTATCGTCGCTTCTGAATCTCTTTGCGACGAACATCGTTCCTTTACCAAGGGCTGGGGTGACGATACCAGCCAAGGTTGCCTCTCCTAACATGCCAAGCAAGATAATGATCGCAACGAACACAGTGATTCCTCCCGCGAATGGGCTTTCAGTCGATAAGAGCCCATAGGTTTCATTAGGGAAGAAGATAAATAGCGATCCAAACACAAACACCGTATGCATAACGGTAAAGGCGAAGGAGAGCAAACCCACAATAAGTGGGTTCCCGTATAGTTTAGAATTTTTGTGCAGCATGTCAAAGAACAAACCGCTCAAAAAGCCAAATAAGGCTCTTGGAAGGACGCTGATCCATGGCCAGACGAATAAAGCGTCAAATGTTCCGGCTGGCATTGTGGTCGCTTTGATAAGGGAGCAAACGCCCATAGCAATGCCAAACAAGAGGCCTTTTCTCCAACCGAATAAGTAAGCGCCAAGGAGGACTGGAAGATGGAGAAGGGTGAAGCTGATGAATGGGAGGGTGATCATTCCAACATATGGAACGAAGGTCATGGCCGCGATGATTGCGACGAAAATCGCATCGACTGCGATGTCTTTGGTGGTTATTTTTTTCATTGTCGTTATTTCCTGTTCTTAAGATTGATTGCTAAAAGTCCTTCCATGAGAAGGTCTTTGTCATAGATGAAGTCTGGGAGCTCATCCTTCACATACTCGGCGTTGCCGCCCGTGAGGATCTTCGTGAGCTTATGGCCCACTGCTTTTTCGTATGCCTCAGCGAAGCCTCGCACCTGATATACGGTGCCATTGATAATGCCGCTGACCATACAATCCACAGTGTTTTTGCCGTAGATTTTCGCTTTTTTGGTAAGAGAAATCTCTGGCAAAGCCGCGGTGCCGTTAACGAGGGCGTCTAGCGAAAGCCTCATGCCTGGGGCGATGGCTAAACCCGAATAAGCGCCATCTTCATCGATGTAGAGATATTTGCTCGCGGTGCCTAAATCGGCAATGAATAGCGAGTTGCCATACCTCTCTTTTCCTCCCACCGCATCCGCAATGAGATCGGCGCCGACCTCAGATGGGTTGTCGACGCGCATTTGGAGCCCGTTCTTAAGTCCAGGGCCAATAACCTTAGCTTTCACTCCGAAGAGTTTCTGGCTGAGGTTAGTGAGAATCGTCCCGATTGAAGGGACAACCGATGAAATGATTACTTCATCGATTTCGCTTAATTCGATGTTGAGGGAAGAGAACATCAAAAGAAGGCGGGAACGGGTCTCGTCCTCGCTGCGTTTGGTGTCACTATCCATCACATAGGAACTAAGCAGTTTGTCATCGGCGAAAAGGCCGAAGTCTGTCAGGGTATTCCCGACGTCAATTGCAAGTAACATTTGGTCTGTCTCCGCTCCGCTCCAAACCTTTTTGGTAGCGGGCAAGGTTATTCTACAACAAAAAACGCACCCATGGGGTATTTTTGGGTGCGTTATTTAGTCAAAAGTTTAGGCGACGACGATGTTGAGGATTCTTCCTGGGACGTAGATGATCTTCTTGATCTCGTGTCCGGCTAAGAAAGATTGGACCTTTGCGGATTCGTTGGCTTTAGCCATAACCTCATCCTGAGTGGCTTCTTTGCTCACCTCGATGACGTCACGCATCTTGCCATTGACGGAAACGGCGAGTTTGACGGTCGTGAGGGTGATGGCCTTCTCATCGTAGGTTGGCCATTTCTCATAGGCGATGGAGCCTTTGTGACCAAGGAGCGACCACATCTCCTCACCAGCGAATGGACAGACGCAAGAGAAGAGCTTCACGAAGCCTTCCAAGTAGGATTTGTAGAGGCTTTTCGCTTTATAGCAGTCATTTACGAAGACCATCATCTGGGAGATCGCGGTATTGAAATCGAGGTTCTCGAAGTCGGTGCTGACCTTCTTGACGAGGAAGTTATAGGAGTAATCAAGCTCGTGGGAATTCTCCTCGCTGATCATCTTGGTGTATGGCTCTTCGCTCACAAGACGGAAGGCTCTTTCGATGAAGCGGGTCGCGCCATTAAGGGATTCGGTGGACCATGGTTTCATTTCGTTAAGTGGACCGGCAAACATCTCGAAGAGACGGAGGGAATCCGCGCCATTGCTGTTAACGATATCGTCAGGATTGACGACGTTGCCACGGGATTTGGACATCTTCTCGCCGTTGGCGCCAAGGATCATGCCTTGGTGATAGAGCTTCTGGAATGGCTCTTTGCATTTGACGATGCCGATGTCATAGAGGAACTTATGCCAGAAACGGGCATAGAGAAGATGGAGAACGGCGTGCTCTTGGCCACCGACATAAATGTCGACTGGGAGCCAGTGCTCGATGAGCTCTGGTTCGGCCATCGCATTCTCGTTTTGTGGGTCGATATAACGGATGTAGTACCAGGATGAGCCCGCCCACTGTGGCATGGTGTTGGTCTCACGGAGGTATTCTTTGCCATCGATGGTTGGTTTTAACCAAGCATCTGGTGCTTTCGAAAGAGGCGGCTTGCCGTCTCTCGTTGGCTGATAGTCATCAAGCTCAGGAAGGACGAGAGGAAGCTGATCCTCTGGGATTGGGAATTCCTTGCCATCCTTATCCTGCATCATTGGGATTGGTTCGCCCCAGTAACGCTGTCTAGAGAAGATCCAGTCACGGAGTTTGTAATTGACGACTTCTTTGCCGGCATTAAGCTCAACGAGCTTCTTGGTGATGGCGGCTTTCGCTTCGGCGATCATCATGCCGTTGGCGAATTCGCTATTCATATGCGGGGCATCGTCGACCATGGCCTCGTTAGAGATATCTCCTTCAAGGACTTGGATGATTGGGAGGTCATGCTTCTTAGCGAAAGCGTAGTCTCTCGTATCATGGGCAGGGACGGCCATGACAGCGCCGGTTCCATAGGAACCAAGGACGTAGTCGGCGACATAGATCGGGATGGATTTGCCATTTATTGGGTTGATGGCGGTAGCGCCAAGATAGACACCGGTCTTCTCTTTCTCAAGAGAGGTTCTCATGAGGTCGCTCTTTTTGGCGGCGTCATTAACGTACTTCTCCACTGCTTCTTTCTGCTCTTTGCTGACGAGTTCCTTAACGAGAGGATGCTCTGGGGCGAGGCAGCAATAGGTGCATCCGAAAAGGGTATCGACACGGGTTGTGAAGACATCGAAGTGGGTATCTTTGCCTTCGATATTGAAACGGATCTGGACACCGGTTGAACGGCCGATCCAGTTGCGTTGCATCTCAAGGGTGCTCTTTGGCCAATCTAAGCCTTCGAGATCTTTCTCAAGCCTATCCGCATAAGCGGTGATCTTGAGGATCCATTGGCGCATTGGCATGCGGATGACCGGGAAGCCACCGCGCTCAGACTTGCCATCGATGACCTCTTCGTTAGCGAGGACGGTGCCAAGCTCTGGGCAATAGTTGACTGGGATGTCGTCGACATAAGCGAGGTCATGCTTATACATCTGGAGGAAGATCCACTGGGTCCATTTGTAGAAGGATGGATCGATGGTGGCAAGTTCCTTGCTCCAGTCATAGGAAAGACCTAAGGTCTTGATCTGCTCTTTGAAGTGGGCGATGTTCTTGCGGGTGAATCCTTCTGGGTGCTCGTTGTTCTTGATGGCGAATTGCTCAGCAGGAAGACCGAAAGCGTCCCAGCCCATTGGGTGAAGGACGTTAAAGCCCTGCATCCTCTTCATTCTGCAAAGGATGTCAGTCGCGGTATAACCCTCTGGATGTCCGACGTGAAGTCCTTGTCCTGAAGGATAAGGGAACATGTCGAGGGCGTAGTATTTTGGTTTTGAGAAATCGTGGACGTCACATTTGAAAGTCTCGTGTTCGTCCCAGTATTTGGCCCATTTCTTCTCGATTGAGCCATGGTCGTATGACATATATGGTGTCCTCCCACTAGGAAGCGAGAGAATGGTAGATCTTGAGGTACTCGCTAGCGGAATTCTTCCAGCTATGGTCACACTTCATCGCATTCTTCACGCAAGTCCAGAAAGCCTTCTTATCGGCGAAGAGCTCTCTAGATAAGCCCACGGCATAGCCGAGGCCTGAATCATTATAATCATTGAAACCGATTCCGTCAGCCACTTTCAGGTTGTCTTTGTTGTAACCAACAACCGTATCGGCCAGACCGCCGGTGAAGCGAACGATCGGAAGGGTGCCATAACGCTTGGCGATCATCTGGGAGATTCCACATGGTTCAAAGAGGGAAGGCATGAGGAAAAAATCGCATCCCGCATAGATCTCATGGGCGATGGCGTCGTTATAGCCGATATAGATGCCACAGGTGTCTGGGTATTCGCGACGAAGCTGCTCGCACTTCTGCTCAAGCTCGTATTCGCCTGAGCCAAGGATGACGAGAGATGCCCCCTTGCAAAGAGCGTCCCTCATGTTATTGATCATGATGTCGATTCCTTTTTGCCAAGAGAGGCGAGAGACGATGCCATAGACTGGTCCGTACTTCTTCACGATATGGAAGTGATCAAGGAGTTCTTTTTGGTTGGCTTCTTTGCCTTCTTTGACGGTTTCGACATCAAAATTCCTTGCAATTCCTTTGTCTTTTGAAGGATCCCACTCCTCCGTATCGATGCCGTTAGCGATGCCAGTGAAGTCATAACGCCTAAGCTCAAGGTCTCTATCTAAGCCCTGGCCATGCTCGAAAGTGAGAAGCTCATTTCGGTGGGTTGGCGAGACGGTTGTGATCTTGTCGGCGTAGACGATTCCGGCTTTGAGGGTGCTCACAAGGCCATCTAAGCGGACGCGACCGGTGTCATAGAGGGAGTCGCTGAGATTGAAGAGATCGTTAAGGAAGACACGATCGAGGAAGCCTTTGAAGGCTGGGTTATGGATGGTGAGGACACTCTTCATGTTCTTGTAGAATGGGTCTGGTTTTCCCTCTTTGAGGAGGCAAGGAACCATGGCGCTTTGCCAGTCATGGACATGAACGATGTCGGCTTTGAATTTGAGTTGTTTGAGAGCCTCTTTGGCGGCCAGGGCGAAATAGGCGAATCTTTCGCCGTCATCGTCATAGCCATAAAGATGGTCACGATAGAAATATGGGTCGTTCTCGACGAGGTAGAAAGTGACCCCATCGATCTTGGTCTCGTAGAGAGTCGTTTCCTGTTGTCTCCAGGACATCTTTACTACGTAAGAGACCTTTTTGGTGGCTTTGAGATTCTTTCTTTTGATGGCGCCATAGTAAGGAATGACGACGATGACTTCGTTGCCTTCCTTGACGAGCTCTTTGCTAAGAGCAAAAACGACATCGGCGAGGCCGCCCGATTTACATAAGGGGTTGCTCTCGCTAGCAAGCATCGCGATCTTCATACTTTCGCTCCTTGCTTGATGTAGATGACGTCATCCTTATCGCCTTCGATCTTGTGGCGTGGGGCAACTGCGCTGTACTTATCGATGACGACGTCGCTGACCGCGCTCTTCTCGCCTAAGACGCAGTTGCTAAGGACGATGGAACGGTTGATCTTCGCGCCTTTGCTGACTCTGACGCCACGGCAGACGATGGAATCTTTGACGGTTCCTTCGATGATGCAACCATTGGAGACAAAGCTATTGGAGACATCGCTCTCGGTGCCATAGATGGCTGGTGGGGTGTCATGGGTACGGGTGAAGATCGGCCAATCATCTTTGAATAATTCTTCGTATGGCTTTCTCTTGAGAAGCTCGAAGGAATATTCGACGTAATGGGCAAGGCTATCGAACCTTCTGGCATAGCCAGTGTATGGGACGCAATGGATCTTGGTGCCAAGGAAATCGTTTCTCGCGATGGCTGGGAGATATTCGGCGATGCCCCAGGAGGAATCGACGCGGTTGCCGTGGTTAATCATCTCGACTAAGGTCTCACGGTTGATGATCCAGATCTGGAGGGAGACTTTGGCTTTCTTGACATCTCCTTTGTTCTTGTGGACGTCTTTGAGGTAACCATTCTCATCGATGTCTAAGACATCGGCGCCGATGAACTCTTTGTTGGCGTCATCGATCTCTTTGTAGACGATGGTGATCTTCTCTCCCCTCTTCTCATGCTCTTCGATGAATGGGCGGAGGTCGATTGAGGCAACGATCTCTGGGGCTTCGAAGACAAGGAGGGAAGCGTTGGATTCATAAAGGACCCAATCGTTCTCTTTGATGTTGTTGATGTCGGTGTTGTAGGCAGGGTTGAGGATACCTTTCTCGTTATAGAAGATGGTGTCTCTTCCGGTCTTGGTGTTATTGACCCAGGACATCATGTTTCCCATGTGTTTAAGCAGGGAACGCTGGTGATTTTTGACAAGGACGTTGACGTTTTGGATGCCGGAATTGGTGAAATTCGACATGGCAAAATCCATGAAGGCGTATCTTCCTAAGAAAGAGGTTGAGGCCAATGGACGGTTGGAGGTGAGCTCGCCAAGCTCTGGGGAGTTATGGCAATTGAGAAGGGCAATGATCTTGTTCATTATCTTTTACCTGCCTTTTCGTTAACAACCAAAGCGATGCCGTCTTTCTCGACATTCACTTTCTCACCTTTTTCGATGAGGGTATTCGGACCAATGATGGCATCGGTGACCACCGCATTGCAGTCAATGAAGGCGCCATTCATGACGACGGAGTTGGTGACCTTCGCGCCTTCTTCGATGACGACGTCGCCGGAGATGACGCTATGGTCGACTTCGCCAAGGATGATTGAGCCTTGGTTGATGAGGGAATCTTTGACTTTGGCGGTCTTGCCGATGAATTGAGGGGTACCGTGGATATCTTCGCTAAGAATCTTATTCTTACCTTGGACGGTGTAGATGTTGATCTCTGGGTCTCCCGAAAGAAGAAGGTCCATGTTCGCCTGATGGAGGGAGGCGATGGTTCCAACGTCTTTCCAGTATCCGTTATATGTATAGGCGACGAGCTTCTTCTTGTTCCTAAGCATCGTTGGGATGATGTTCTTTCCGAAGTCGTGGTCGCTATCTTCGAGGGCGTGGTCCTTGATGAGGTAATCGCGGAGGACACTGTAAGTGAAGATATAGATGCCCATTGAGGCGAGGTTGCTCACTGGTTTCTTTGGTTTCTCGACGAACTGGACGATGTTGTCTTCTTTGTCGGTCACGAGGATGCCAAAGCGGGAAGCCTCTTCCATCGGGACTGGGTAAACGCTGATCGTGCAATCGGCGCCCATGTCGATATGCTTTTTAAGCATCGCATTGTAGGTGCAGCTATAAATATGGTCACCCGAAAGGATGAGGACATATTTCGGATTGACTCTTTCGAGCCAGTCTAAGTTCTCGTAGATGGCGTCTGCCGTGCCGGCGTACCAGCTTGAGCCTTCCTCGGTCTGTTTTGGGGTGAGGACGGATGTGACGCTTCTGACGCCGTTAAGGCCCCACTTCTCGCCGTTGCCGACGTAAGTGTTGAGCTCGCTCGACTCATATTGGGTGAGGACGCTCACGGCATTGATGCCGCTATGGGCGCAATTTGAAAGCGGAAAGTCGATGATTCTGTACTTACCGCCATAACTGACGGCCGGTTTCGCCACCTTCTTGGTTAAAGCCTGAAGACGGGTACCTTTGCCACCAGCGAGAATCATCGCAGCTAATGTGGTACTCATATGTTCCCTCCGAACAATTTAGTTTCGTTAGGAATATATTAACATATATTGGTCACTTTATGAGGGTGAATGCGCGAAATTTTCTTAAACGGAGAAAAAGTTTGCCATACGTTAGTATAGGTGATATATTTTAATCCGCGATTTCTCGCAGCAGAGGTGAAAACTATGTCAAGAAAATGCCCAATTACCGGTAAAGGCCCAATGAGCGGCAACAACAGATCCCATTCCGTCAGAGCGACCCGTCGTCGTTGGAATGTCAATATCCAGACCTACAAAGTCAACATCAATGGCAAGATGGTCGAAGTCAAAATGTCCGCTCGCGCTTATCGTACTCTCAACAAGTCGATCAAGGCCAAAGACGAAAAGGCTGAATAGTTTTTACCGATTATTGTTTTTTAAAAAGGCCCTGCAAAACGGGCCTTTTTTTGTTGTTTCGTTAGGAAATTATGAGGTAATTGCATAAGCCTGCGAGGAACCAGGCAAGGACTGAGAGGAAGATGATTAGCCACTCACTGAAGGCAAGGACGAATGGCTTAGGTCTCTTTAAGGATGAGCCTCCATCTTCTCCCACCACTTTCTCTAACTGCGCCCAGTTTCTGAGGCGTGGGTTGACGAGGATGAAGACAACCGTGAGAGAGATGACAAACTGCATGATTGAGAGGACAAAGACCGCGGTCTCTTTCTCGGACATCTTGCTTAAATTAAGGAAGATAAGGCCGTTAAGGCTAGCAAGAAGGAAGAGACCCAAACCCATCAAATAGAAACGGGTGAGGTGAATCCTTTCTCTCGAAGCGGTCAAGGTATGAATCCTTATTATTAAGAAGAACATCGTGACGGTGAGGGTTGCTGAAAGGACGAGAAGCCCGATTATGTCGGCCGAAGTGTCAGAGTAGTTGACGAACATCGAAACGTTTAGGAGAGCTTCGGACGCCAAGAAAACGATGAGGGCGTAGAACCCAACAGAGTTCTTTTTCCTTTCGTAAGCCTCGTATGGGAAGCCAGTCAGAAAAGAGAGTTTCTCAGGCTTGCTCGTCGTTAAGCCACTCCAAGAAAAGAGGAGATAAAAAAGAAAAACTACCGGCGGAATGATAAGAGCAAATTGCGCTAACTCAACGTTGATCATTATTTATTTAAGATTTTGGCGGCTCTGATTTCTGGGGTTTCGGCACCGAAAAGATAAGTTCCGGTGACAAGGATATCGGCGCCCGCTTTGATGGAAGCAGGCCCAGTGATGTCGTTGATTCCGCCATCGACCTGGAGGAGGGCTTTGGAACCGCTGGCTTTGATCATCGCTTTGACATCGGCGATTCTCTCGTAGGTCTCCGGGATGAATTTCTGTCCGCCCCAACCTGGTTCGACGCACATGACTAAGACAAGGTCGACGTCGTTGAGGTATGGAAGAACGGCGTTCGTGGAGGTGTGTGGCTTGATGGATATGCCAGCGTAGGCACCGCCATCATGGATCTTCTTGATGGTCTCCCTCACCTCTTTCTCGCTTGGGCAAGCCTCAAGATGGAAAGTGATGATGTTTGAGCCGGCCTTGATGAAATCATCGATCATCTCCCAAGGTTTCTCGATCATGATATGGGTATCGTTAAGCATGTTGTGCTTATTGTGGACATCTTTGACAAAATCAACGCCGAAAGACTCATTCTTGACGAATTTCCCATCCATGACATCGATGTGGATGAGAGGCGCCCCGATCGATTCGGCTCCTGCCATTCCTTCCCTGATGTGGAAAGGCGTGCAAGCAAGCAAAGATGGGGAAAGGCATGGGGTTTTGATCACAAGTGCCATATTACTTAAAACCGAAGAGTCTTGCTAGAAGCCCCTTCTTCTCCTTGAAATTGTCCTTGTCCGAGAAGGCTTTGAGGATGTCCTCACGCATTAAGAATGCGTTGGCGTACCTCTCCTCTGGCCTCTTACGGCAGGCTTTGACGATGATTTTATCGAGCGACTTCGGGATGGAGGCCAGATACTTGCTTGGCTCCGGGAAGTGCTTTTTGATCTGAGCTATGGCGACGTCCTCTGGGGTGGCTCCATCAAATGGGATGGTGCCGGTCAAAATCTCAAAGAAGATAATGCCCATTGAGTAGATGTCGCTAGCGACATTGGCAGGCTCACCCATGAGAATCTCCGGGGCGCAGTAATAGACGGTGCCGGTTATGGCGTCGCCTGAGGTCTTCTCCCCTATTTTGCTGGAGATTCCGAAGTCGGTGATTTTGACACTGCCATCTGGAAGGTAGAAAAGGTTGTCTGGTTTTAAGTCTCTATGAAGGAGTCCGTGCTCATGGATGTAGCTGACACCTTCGGTGAGCTGAAGCATGACTTGGCAGGCTTCTTGTGGCGAAAGGTTATGGCCGCTCACGAGATTGAGCTTGTCGCGGAGGGTTCTTCCATCGACATATTCGTTGGCCATATATGGTCTTCCATCAATCGTGCCATGACCGAAGACTTTGACGATGTTTGGGTTGTTTAAGGATGCACTAGCGATGCATTCATGCTCAAAACGCTCGACGTTCTTTGGGTTGTCCATCATGTCTTCGCGCATGATCTTGAGGGCAACGGTCTTATGGAGGACAACGTCAAAAGCCTCATAGACATCGGCCATGCCGCCATGGGCGATCCTACCGGTTACTCTGTAACGGTTATCTATCTTTTCTCCAATCTCAATCATTGCTGATACACTCCCAAAGGGCGATGGCGATGTTATCGCTTCCCCCATTGCTATTTGCGATCGCTATAAGCGAATCGGCTTTCTGATCGCACCTCTCATCGGTGCTCAGGATATTCGCTATCTCATCTACCGGAACCTGGTTATATAAGCCATCCGAGCAACAGAGGATCGTTTCTCCTTGATAGTCGAATTCATTGAAGGCAAGGCTAAGGGACGGGAAGATGCCTAAGGCATTCATGAGGACGTGCCTATCAGGATGCGAGACGGCTTCCTCTTCGGTGATTTTGCCAGTCGAGAGAAGGAAGTTCACATAGGTCTGATCCTCTGTGAGTTGCTTCAAGGCGTTCTTCTTGATGAGCATGTAGCAACGGCTGTCGCCGATGCAGCATGTATAAAGTCTGTTATCTGAGATAAGGGCGCACACCAATGTGGTTCCCATGCCCTTGGCATCAGGGTTGTTCTCGGCGTACTCATAGATGGCCGCGTTGGCTTTCTTGGCCGCTTTGGTGAACCAATTCCTGTTGGTGTAGGCGAAATGGTGTTTCCTCTTATGGCGGAAGGCATCGACCAAGGTTTCGATGGCGATTTGCGAAGCAAGGTCGCCTTTGTTGGCGCCTCCCATGCCATCGCAGACGACGAGGAAGACCTCGCCATTGACGTTCATCGCGACCTGGGCTTTGTCATCGTTATGGGTTCTCACCATTCCGATATCGGTTTTGAAAGCGTACGAACCGTGTCTCATCTTAGTTCCTACCTTTCAGGACGTACTTGGCGCGAAGCTGGCCGCAAGCCGCATCGATGCCAGTGCCCCACTCCTTGCGGATGGTGCAATTGATGCCGTGGTTATTGAGATAGAGGGAGAAGGCTTTGGTGTCTTTATCAAGCGATCTCTCGAATGGTTTTTCTTTGACTGGGTTGAGTGGGATGAGATTGACGTAGCAAAGGATGCCACGGAGTCTTTCCGAGAGTTCCTTCGCGCATTCGATGGTGTCGTTCAAACCCTTGATGAGGATGTACTCGAAGGTGACGCGACGACCGCTCTTTTCGATGTATTCCTTGACTGCGTCAAGAAGGACGTCCATGTTATACGCCCTAGAGACAGGCATGAGCTCATTCCTGATCTTGTCGTTTGGAGCGTGGAGTGAGATGGCCAAATTGACCTGGATGCCTTCATCGCCATAACGCTTGATGCCTGGGACAAGGCCACAGGTGCTGACGGTGATGTGTCTGGCGCCGATCGCCAAGCCTTTGGCTTCGTTCATGATGTGGATGAAGCTAGAGACGTTGTCGTAGTTGTCAAATGGCTCACCGGTTCCCATGACGACGATGTGGGAGACGTTCTCCCCTTCTTCGTAGAGGATCTTGTTCATGACCATGACCTGGCCAGTCATTTCCGCTGAGGTGAGATTTCTTTCCCTCTTGAGGAGTCCAGAGGCGCAGAAAGCGCAGCCCATGGAGCAGCCGATTTGGGAGGAGACGCAGATGGCGTTGCCATAGTCATAGCGCATGAGAACGCATTCGACTTTGGCCCCGTCTTCCATTTCGACGAGTAATTTGATTGTGCCGTCAGAAGCCACTTGTTTTGTGAAAATCCTTGGCAAATCTAGGCTATATTCCTCTTTCAGGACATCACGAAAAGATTTGGAGATATCCGTCATGGAATCGAAATCCGTCACTTTCTTGACGTAGATCCATTGGTAAAGCTGGGTGGCGCGATACTTCTTCTCGCCTCTCGCTAACATCTCCTCTTCAAGGGCTTTAAGGGTATATCCAAAGAGGTTCTTTTTCGGCATTTTATTCTTTTGGTGAGGCAGTGAGCAAATTGGTTGGGGCATCGGCTAAGCTGGCGATGTCTCCGACTGGGGTCTCCGCTTTAGCGGCGACGGTGTCCTTAACGAGGACCGCATAGTAGAGAGCGGTCGCCTTTTCTTCGAAAGGCATGTTCTGGACTTCTTTGATGAGATGGAACTCTGGGTGGTTGGCGACGAAGTCGTTGACGGTCTTGTTGCCTTCCTTCTTGCTGATCGTGTAAACGCAGTAGATGAGGGTTCCTTTCTCGGCGACGAACTTAGAGCATCCTTCAAGGACGGCTTTCTCCTGAGCGAAGAGCGCGTCCATCTCCTCTTTCTTGAAATGAAGGAGATAGTCTGGATAGTCGCGGATGAGGTCGAAGTTCGAGCTGTTTGGAGCGGCGATGACGAGGTCCTGCGGACGGGAGATCGCGGCTTCCATGGAATCAGGCTCGGCACCGAAGAAGTTGATGTTCTTGTAGCCGGAGGCCTTGATCATGCGGGTGACGTCGGTGTAGCTATCGACGCTTGGGCAACCGAGGTTGAGACCAATCTTGTTCTGATAGGTTTCGATGATCTCTTTGAAGAGAGAGGAATCGGCGTTGGCGTTATAGACGAAGGCTTCCTGTGGCTCTTCGATCTTGTATTCGTCGAGCATGGCTTTGGTGGCCATTCTCTCAGCGAAGATGGCGCCTTGCTTATAGAGGTCTAACTTACGGAGTGGGGTCTTTCCGCCATAAAGGAGGATGCCTTCCACTGGGGATTTGACGAAGTCAGGGTTGTTGTTGAGCACCTCTTCCACTGGCACCATCGAGGTGCGGATGCGGACACTACTGGTGTTTTGTCTGGCATTAGCTTTGAGGATGCGGTAGGTTTGGCCATATCCGAAATGCTGCCAGATCTTAAGGACCCACTCTGGGGTGTTGTATCTGAGCGAGAGATATTTGTTCGAGGTCTTTGGGAATTCGGCTGGGATGAATTCGTTTGGGGTCTCAGCTTTGGCGAAAAGCGGCTCAAGCTTCTCCATCTTCTCCTCGCCGATCTTCTCGCTAAGGACTTTCTTCATGTCCTCAAGAGCGATGCGCTTAAAGAAATAGATGTCAGCGAGAGCGAGCTTAATGGCCATCTTCTCTTCTTCGGTGAGGCCTTCGATTTTGGCTTCCTCAACGAGATGAGTGAAAAGAAGGTGATGGCGAAGCTCACATCCGACAAGGCCAGCGACTGATCCCCTAAGAGGACGGATGGCTGGGTCAGCTTGGAAAAGCTTCTTGAGAGCGTCGTTGAATTGAACATCGTTCACAAGGATGTCGTTCAAGACCTTTTGGGCTAAATCAAATTCTTGCATGTCTTTCCTCCCAAAACTTAATGTTGGTGTTTATGTCCATGGTGGCAATGGCCATCGTGGCAGCAACAATCATCATCTTCCTTGGCGTCTAAGGATTCGAGTTCTTCCTCGTGCCCGGCAAAGGCATCGCCAAGGTAGATTTGCTCTTCGTCGTCGATATCGAGATCGGCGCGGTCGAGGGGGTTGGCCTCATCGTATTCTTCTTCCTCGTCGTCATATGGCATCGTCTCAGCGGAGATGTTGCCTCTTTCGATATAGCGAGGATAGTCTTCGTTAATGTGTTCGTAATGGTGTTCCATCTCGAAATAAGTGAATGTGACGCTTAGGTTGATTGTGAAATCCGTGAAGGTTTTGATGAGGTAATCCGCGA
>JAFZUD010000157.1 GCA_017618495.1 Bacilli bacterium
CCTTTTTTGTTATATAGGTACCTTTTGTTCCTAAGCCTATTGACTTAGGTTCCATTTTTTTTTCTATCATTTCCCCGGCGTTTCCAAGAATAAGGAGAGAGACATATGGAAAACAAAGGGAAGACGAGACGTTTGAGAAAAGCCATTCTGGCGGCTATGCTGCCTTTTATGGCGATGGGCGCGAGCTCGATCGCCAAAGGGCAATCGGCCCATCCCCAAAACGACAATGAGGTCGTTTGCGAAGAAAGGCTATACGCCGCGGGGCCATCGACACTGTTCGCCGGTTACGGCGCCTATCATGCCCATTACTATGAGCAACCGACTTTCGTGGTCGATTACTTCAGGAACCTCACGGAGAACTTCCCGACAAACAACTGCGGCAACTGCGGTTATACGGCCGCAGCTATGCTTCTCTGCTATTACGACACGTATTGGAATGCCAACATAATCAATGATAGGTTCAATAGCGACCCTGCCAAGATCTCCGGTCCCGAAAGCTATGACTGCTCCTCTCCTGGCATCAAAGACTTCGCCGCTCACATCGACGACATCGACGAAAGCAAAAGGCCGAAGGATGGCGCGCCTGAGTGGGAGTGGGATGCTTATAACGCCTACCTCGTGGATGAGGTCTATGGGCCGTACCTTGCCAAAATGCGCGGGCCTGACCATCTCAAGGACAACCTGATGTCGCTTTTGTACGATATGGCGCTTGGGAACAACAAGAGCCAAACGGTTTTATGGCATTTCGGAATCAAAGAACCTGATACATCGACAAACGCCATTTACATAACGAATCTTTTGAACCTCTATTTTAGCGAAGTGGGCTTATCTGATTTGGTAGAGGCAAAGACAGTTTCTTTCTCTAATTTTGCCTTTGATAATCACACTCCAATAAGTATGCAAAGAAGAATGCTTAGGGCCTCGGCAGTCTCAAGGCTCAGGAACGGGCAGCCGATCATCTACGGAGGCGACCTCAAAACCGATTACGGTCACTATGATAAGAGTCAAGGTTATGTTTTGGGTAACGGACATCTGGCCATCGCATACGGGTTTGACACAGACTGTAACAAGATCATCGGACACATCGGCTGGAAGGGCAAAGAGGAGTACAGCAAAATGGTCTTCGACGAAGTTTTCGGGGATTTCGATGGTTTTGTTTATCTCGAAGTGAGCCCAGAGCTGGAATTCACGCACCCGAATGAGCGTTTTGAAGCGGGCCGGTATTTTTCCGCCTGCGACCTATCTTCGCACTGCCATGCCGATGAGGGACACCGCGCGAAAATCTCTTACGGCGACCCCGAGTATCACGCCCTCCAATGCATCTGCGGCGACGTGGAGTACGAGGCGCACTCGCACGACGAGATGCTTCCTTACGACGAGGAATACCATGCGTTGAAATGCGCCTGCGGCGACACTGAGTACGAGATGCATGAGTACGGTGAGCCGAACCCGTTCGATGAGCAATATCACGTATTGAATTGCGCGTGCGGCGATGCTAAATATGAGATGCATACCTTGACCTCGACCCCCAATGGGTGCTTCAGCCACATCAGCGAATGCCCGTGCGGCTATGTGGAAGAGGAGGCGCACCACTTCAGGTTAGGAGGCATGATGCAGTATGTGTGCAGCGGCTGCGGGTACACCATGCCAGCGGGCCAGATGCCGACACTATGACCATGAGAAAGACAAGATTGCTTGCAAACATAGCCTTCATGGCGCTCATCCTCGCGTCCTGCTCGTTCGGTGGGCAGGGGAGCGAGAGTTCATCCGCGGCTTCCGGAAGCCTGTCGCTTTCCTCTGTCGAGAGCGATTCTGCGAGCAGCGAGGAACACATTTCGCTTTCGAGCCGTTCCGGGAGACCGTCATCATCCTCATATGAGCGGAACCCTTTCTCGATAAAAAGCAGTTCGGATCATTACACCGTCTCCATCTATCAGTCGTACTATCTGAGGCGCGGTGATGATGGGGAACCGGTTTATGGTAACCCAAGATATGACTACAGCATCTCTGTAGAGGCAAACCAGCGTTTGTACAGCACAATGGATGAGTTGAATGAACTATTGAATTCGTGCAACGAATCTTACCATCCAAACGGCGGGGCTTACGGTGTTTACGGGTTTTATTTCGATGAGACCTGCCAAAGGTCTATAGGGAGCATGTTTAAGGTCACTTCTGACATGAGGGCCTACTATTACTGCAAAGGATAATAATAAAAAGGAGCGGCAAATCCCGCTTATTTTCCCTCTACGTAAGGGAGAACTGGATCCATGTATTTTTTGGTTCCGCCGTCCTTGACGCCGTTATGGTCAATTCCTGCGTAGAACTCATGAGCCTCTTTGGAAATGTCTTCGCCCTTCTTCGCTCTCTCCAGGAGAGGGAGGAAAGAAAGATATTCCTCTTTGGCTTTGGCCATAAGTTCATACCAGCTCTCATTCCTCTTTTTGCCAGAGACTGGGTCAGGCCATTCATTCTTTTCGGCATTAAGGAAATCGGCTTTGCCATAGGTCTTCTCTAAGTCACGAGGGTAGTTAAGCGCAAAGGCGACCGCATCGCTTCCGAAGAAGGTCTTAAGGAACCATCTCTTGAGCCCATGAGGCTTGTTCACGAACTTAACGACGGAGATATAGTCCTTCACTGAGATGAAGTAGGAGTCTTCAGCAAGATTAGGGATGTTGTCGCTAGCGAGATTGGCCTCATAGATCATTTTGGAAATTTTATGGAGCTCTTCATCGCTGACGGTCTTCAAAGTGAAGCCAGGGTTCTCGTTGAAGACACCCTTCTCTTTAGCGTAGATGATGTCGAGGGCGCTTTCGAACTTGGTATGGAAAGCGGAATAGTATTTGGCCTCTTTCGATTCGTCCTCTTTATAACCGGCACGGCTATAGACGAAAGGGTGGCAGTTGCGGTCCAGGATGTAGTGGAGATACACCCCTTCGATAAAATCGAAGAGGAGCTCTTTGTCTTCGCTCTTATTCGCATAATCGATCATGGCCATGTATAAAGCGGTCACTTCTCTTTTATGGAGTCCAGAGCCGAAGGTATTGATATTCTTGCTTCCTTCCCTTTTCTTCCAAGGGAGCATCCCATAGAAGAAGAAAGGATCAGGTCCTTGCGAGCCTAAAACGAGAGCGCCGAAATGCTTTCTTTCAGGATTGACGCCTTCGAACCTAGCGAAGGTGTAGTGGGTCAATATGGCAGGCATCAGTCATCCGCTCCAAGAGCTTCTAAGCCTTTGACGTTCTTGCCTGTGTCTTTGTTATGTGGGGCTTTGACGAAGAAGAAGACGGCTCCCGCAGCGACCATGAGGACGGTGCTATAGATTGGGAGGGCGTTCCAGAATGTGGCGTGCTTGAGGATGAGACCACCAAGGATTGGGGTAATCGACTGAGCGCCCATCGAAGCCGCGTAGTAAAGGGAAGTGTATCTTCCAAGCTTCTCTTTGGTGCAGTAGTCGGTAACAAGTGGGAAGGAGCAGATATGGATGAAGGAAGCGCCTAAGCCCATGATGAAGCTGATGATGAAGAAGAAGAGAGGA
>JAFZUD010000158.1 GCA_017618495.1 Bacilli bacterium
TCAGCACCACCCCAGCAATGGAAGTAGACGGCATTCTCTGGAGTGGCAGCGCCGATCTTCTTGAAGACATCCTTGTAGATGGCCAAGGTGCTGGCGTTGCTCTGGTTCCACATGGTGGAATAGCCGGAACCGGTTGGGTCCTGGACGAAGGCGACATCGTCACCTAAGTCGGATTTGCTTTGGTTATTGGTCTCTCTGCCAGAGGTGCGGAGATCGAGTTCGGTGCGGATATTGAGCTCGTCATGGAGGACGGCAACGGTCTCTTCGTCACAAGTGACGATGTGTTTCTGAATGTTTGGGATGGTGCCGTCGAAGGCGGTCTTGGTAAGCTCGCCGCCACGGTAGACGAGACCCTGCTTGACCTTACGGCCGCTTTCGGTCATCTTGCCGCCGAAGTCACGGACGTTATAGGCTGGGCCGCAGGTGATGTCGCGGAATGAGCCTTTGGTATGGAAGCTTCCGGTCTCGGAGAACTTGCTGCCATCGGCAGATTCGACTCTCCAGTAATAGGTGGTGTCGCAAAGAAGGTTGATGAGGGTTGTTTTGGCCTCGGTGACGGTCTTTGTCTTGGCGCCTTCTAAGCTCTCGCTGGTTGAATATTTGAGGATATACTCCCCTTCATATCCTGGGGCTTCCCATTCAAGCTCGATTGGTTCGAAGTTGTCTCTGTCGTTGCCATCGTCGGTGCCTTGGTAAGCGGTCGCGAAGACGCCTGGGCAAAGGTAATCGGCTTTGGTCTTGTCGGTTGGGCGCATCTTGTAGAGCTCATCCCCTACCACACCCTGTTCTTCGGCAGCGGCGTACATGTCGTCGCAGTAACGCTGGATCTCTGGGTGGAGGATAGAGACCTCGCCGCCTTCGTTGTTCTTCTTAAGGGCGATGCCGTTTCCTTGAGGTTTGGCTGAGGAAGCGCCTTCACCGGAAGAGGCGCCGTTTCCCTGAGTGCCACACGCCGTCAAGATGAAGAGCGATGAGGCAAGCAAAATAATGTTTTTCTTCATAAATATGTCCTTTCAAAGGGCTTTCTTAATGCTATAAGGGTAACGCATTAATGCCTCAAAAGGAAGCACGCATAGAAAAAGGACCGCCTTTTAAGACGGTCCTGATTGTTCTATACGAACTATTCGTCGACGACTTCTTGACGGTCGTGGGCTTCGATGTACTGGGCTTTGACCTGGCGCATCTTGCTTTCGACGGTGAAGCCTTCAAGACGTTTGGCCTCTTCGTTTTGGTTAAGAAGACCATTGCCAGCTGGGATAAGCTTACCGGCGATGACGTTCTCCTTAAGGCCGTGGAGAGGATCGGTCTTGTTCTTGATGGCCGCATCGGTGAGGACACGGGTGGTTTCCTGGAAGGAAGCCGCGGAGAGGAAGGATTCGGTCTCGAGAGCGGCCTTGGTGATGCCAAGGACGAGTGGGGTCGCGACAGCTGGGCGCTTGCCAGCAAGGAGGGCTTCCTGGTTGCAGGCGGTGAAACGCTCAATGTCGACCTTGGTGCCTGGGAGAAGAGGTGTCTCTCCACCATCGATGACGAGCATCTTGCGAAGCATCTGTCTGATGATGACCTCAAGGTGTTTGTCCGAGATGCCGATGCCTTGGGCGGCATAGACCTTCTGGATTTCCTTGATCATGTAGACCTGAACCTTCTCGGTTGAGGAGACTTCGAGGAGAGCTTTTGGATTGATAGCACCTTCGGTGATCTTTCCGCCAGCTTCGATGACGTCGCCCTTCTTGACGCGGAGACGGGAACCGTAGTCGGTGACGTAGGTCTTGACCTCTGGTTCTTCTTGCTCAGCGGTTGTCTTGCTTAGAGACACAATCTTGACTTCGCTTCTGCCATCGCCCTTGTCGATGATCTCGCTGACGGTGCCGTCGATCTCACTGATCTTAGCCTCGCCTTTTGGATTACGGGATTCGACGAGCTCTTGGACACGTGGAAGACCTTGGGTGATATCGGTCGTAGCCATACCACCGGTGTGGAAGACTCGCATGGTGAGCTGGGTACCAGGTTCACCGATGGACTGGGCGGCCATGATGCCGACGGCCTCGCCAAGTTCGACGAGGTGACCGGTGGCCATGTTAAGACCATAGCAGTGCTGGCAGACGCCATTCTTGGTCTGGCAGGTGAAGAGAGAACGGATCTCGACTTCGGTGATGCCATCCTTGACGATGCGCTTGGCATCTTCCTCGGTGATGAGGGTGTTGCCTTTCACAAGGACCTCACCGGTCTTTGGAGAGACGATGTCGTGCATGGCGTAACGGCCGACAAGACGGTCCTCGAGTTTGACGAGGATGATGTCTTTGGCGGTGTCTTTGATCTCACGGACCTTGAAACCGTGGTCGCAATGGCAGTCTTCCTCACGGACGACGACGTCCTGAGCGACGTCGACAAGACGTCTAGTGAGGTAGCCAGAGTCAGCGGTCTTAAGAGCGGTATCGGCACCACCCTTACGGGAACCGTGGGTATTGTGGAAGTATTCGGCGATGGATAAGCCTTGGCGGTAAGAGGAGACAATCGGCATTTCGTAGACGTAGTCTTTGTGGGCGCTGCCACGAGCAGCGGCGACAAGGCCCTTCATACCTTCAAGCTGGTTGAAGTTATCGATGGAGCCACGGGAACCGGAGTCAAGCATGATGATGACAGGGTTTTGCTTCTGATCTGGGCGGGCGACGTGTTTCTTAATGAGTTCACGGACGCCTTCGGTGCAGTTCTGCCAAAGCTCAACGACCTTTTCATGACGCTCATCCTCAGAGAGGAAGCCTTTGTCATAGGCAAGGTGGTTGATGTGGGCGACTTTCTCACGGTATTCCTCGACGAGCTCTTCTTTGCCAGTCACTGGGGTGATGTCGCTAAGAGAGACGGTGACGGAGGAAAGGGTGGAATACTTGAAGCCCTGATCCTTGATCTTGTCAAGGACGGCGCTGGTCTTGCTTGGATATGGCTCAAGAAGGGTTTTCTTGATGCTTTCCATCGCGGAAAGAGCGTCGGTAAGACCTTGCTGAACGTTGTTGAGCTGGTCTTGGGCTTTGTGAAGGATGTAGTTGTGCTTGTTCTCGACGTTAAGGGTATCGCGAGAGGCTTCCATCTCTTTCTCAACGAGGTCAGAGACGCGGTTGAGGAAGCTGACTGGGTTGCTCTTGTCGGTAGCCTGGAATTCGTCGGAGATATCGGAGAGTCTCTTGACGAAGCCATCTTCGTTCATGTCGTACTTGTGGAAGACGAGGTCGATGATGGTGCCAAGGTCCTTCTTCTTGATTGGTTGACGGAGTGGGGTGTTGGCAATGATTTCTGGAATGTTGCTTCCCATTGGGACGAACCAGGATTTGATCTCTTCAAGTGAAGCGCCTGGTTTGGCGTTGATGTAGTTGAAATCATCTGGGAAGATCTCGTTGAAGATGAGCTTGCCAACTGTGGTGATGAGGTATTTGCCACGGCAGTAGAATGGGAGACCATACTCCTTGATGTTGTCTGGATCAGACTCTGGAGCGAAGGTCTTGTGGATTCTTTCGGCTCTGATGGCGATACGGTTATGGAGGGAGATGAGTCCGCTTTCGTAAGCGTCGATGACCTCGTTGACGTGGGAGAAGACCTTGCCTTCGAGGGCAGCGAACTGCTCGTCTTTGAGGGCCTTGTCTTCGTTGATCCTCTTCTCATCCTCATCATAGATGGTGATGGAACGGAGGGTCTTGGCACGGGTGAGGAAGTCGGCTTTGGACTCTTCCTGGGTGAGGTAGTAGTTACCAAGAATCATGTCTTGGCCAGGGATGACGATTGGTTTGCCATCTTTTGGACCAAGGATGTTATTGGAGGCAAGCATGAGGTTAAGGGCCTCTTCTTGCGCGGCTTTGCCAAGTGGGACGTGGACCGCCATTTGGTCACCGTCGAAGTCAGCGTTGAAGCCAGGGCAGACGAGTGGGTGGAGACGGATGGCGTGGCCATCGACAAGCACAGGCTGGAAGGCTTGGATGCCTAGACGGTGAAGGGTTGGAGCACGGTTGAGGAGAACTGGGTGTTGGGAGACGATCTCTTCAACGATGTCATAAACGACGGAATCGTAACGGTCGATGATCTTATCGGCCTGCTTGTGGGCGTTGACGAGTCCTTTCTTGATGAGAAGGGCGGCGATGAACGGACGGAGAAGCTGGATGGCCATCTCACGTGGGAGACCGCACTGGTACATCTTAAGGGATGGGCCAACCGCGATGACGGAACGGCCGGAGTAGTCGACACGTTTGCCAAGGAGGTTCTGACGGAAACGGCCCTGCTTGCCTTTGAGTCCGCTAGAGAGGGACTTAAGTGGGCGGCCGTTAGGACCGGTGACAGGCTTGTTTCTGCGGCCATTGTCGATAAGGGCGTCCACCGCTTCCTGAAGCATACGCTTCTCGTTCATGAGAATGACGTATGGGGCGTTCATGTCGATGAGCTTCTTAAGACGGGTGTTACGGGAGATGACACGACGGTAGAGGTCGTTGAGATCGCTCGCAGCGAAGCGTCCGCCATCGAGCTGAAGCATTGGGCGGAGATCCGGTGGGATGACTGGGATGACGTCAAGGACCATCCATTCTGGCTTCTGTTTGGAATCACGGAAGGCCTGGATGACCTCAAGTCTCTTAGCGGCCTTTAAGCGGTTCTGGCCGGTTGAGTTTCTGACGATGTTGCTAACTTCTTCGAAGGTCTCGTCGAGGTTGACCTCGTGGAGAAGTTTCTTGATGGCGTCGGCGCCTTCGCCGAATTCAACTCCGGTGTGTTTGGAGATGAAGGCGGCAGCGGTGAAGAAGTCGAAGGTTTCGTTTCTGTTGCTGATCTTCTCGATGAGCTCTTCGGCTTTGAGGACGTCACCTGGCCATCTGGTGGTGTCGATCTTGTCCTTGAAGGACTCGATGCAGGCGACGAATTTCTCTCTGGCCGTGGCTTCATCAAGGAAGTCCTTCTTCTTAAGGACATCAGAGATATTTGGGTCGGATTCACGTAAAACGACGTGGGCGGCGAAGTAGACGATTTCCTCTAACTGCTTCGCTGGGATGCCAAGGATAAGGGCCATGCGGGATGGGATGCCTTTGAGGTACCAGATGTGGGTGCATGGAGTGGAAAGTTCGATGTGGCCGAATCTTTCACGTCTCCATTCCTTGGAGATAACCTCGACACCGCACTTCTCGCAGGTGATGCCTTGGAAACGGATTTTCTTATATTTGCCGCAATGGCATTCGTAGTCTTTGCTAGGTCCGAAGATCTTCTCGCAGAAAAGACCTCCTGGCTCTGGCTTCTGAGAACGGTAGTTGATGGTCTCTGGGCGAGTGACCTCACCGTGACTCCAGCTACGGATCTCTTCAGGGGAAGCAAGGCCAACTTGCATGGCCGCTAAAGCATTGATATCAAACATGTTCTGCATTCCTCCTTATTATTCAGCGTCTCCGGCTGGGAATCTCGATGAGACCGAAAGGCCTTCTTCGAGGGCTTGCTCAGCTTCGGTAGCGCTGTCTTCGATGGCCTCCACCACTGGCTGGGCCTCTTCTTCGCCGCGTGGGGAAGTGAGGTTGCGGATGGCGGTGTTGACCTTACGCTCTTCGATCAAGGACTGCTTGGCAAGGGTATCCATGTCGATCTTCTCGCCGATGTGATCGTAGAGAGCGACTTTCATACCAAGACCTTTAAGCTCTTTGGTGAAGACCTTGAAGGCTTCTGGCATGCCAGGGAGAGGGAGACCTGTGCGTTTGATGATGGATTCGTAGGTCTTGCGACGGCCGACTCTATCATCGGATTTGACGGTGATCATATCTTGGAGGACGTGGGCGGCGCCATAGGCTTCGAGAGCCCAGACTTCCATTTCGCCGAAACGTTGTCCACCGTTCTGAGCCTTGCCTCCAAGAGGCTGCTGGGTAACGAGTGAGTATGGACCAGTCGCACGGGCGTGTAACTTATCGTCGACCATGTGGACGAGTTTGATCATGTACTGGACGCCGACGGAGATACGCTCTGGGAAGCGTTCGCCAGTCTGGCCATCATAGAGGATGGTCTTGCCATCGCTAGAGATGCCTGCGGCCTTCATGAGGTCGGCGATTTCTTTGTTGGACAAACCGTCGAAGATCGAGGTCGCAACTCGTAAGCCGAGCTTACGGCAGGCAAGACCAAGATGGATTTCGAAGATTTGGCCGATGTTCATACGGGACGGAACGCCCATAGGTGAAAGCATCAAATCGATTGGGGTGCCATCTGGAAGGAATGGCATATCCTCGACTGGGAGGATCTTGGAGATAACACCTTTGTTACCGTGACGGCCGGACATCTTGTCACCTTCGGAGATCTTTCTCTTCTGGACGATGTAGACTCTGACCTTCTCGAGAACGGTTGGTGGGAGTGGGTCCTTGTTTCTATGGGTATAGACCTTGACCTTAAGGACGATGCCAGCGCCGCCATGTGGGACACGGAGGGAGCTGTCTTTGGTGTCTTTGCTCTTCTCACCGAAGATGGCCATGAGAAGCTTCTCTTCTGGGGTGGATTCGCTTTGTCCTTTTGGTGTGATCTTACCAACGAGGATGTCGCCTTCTTTGACTTCGGCGCCTGGGACGACAATGCCGTCCTCATCGAGGTATTTCTTGGCCTCTTCGCCGACGTTTGGAATGTCTCTGGTGATATGCTCGTTTCCGAGTTTGGTCTCACGGCACTCAAGGTCATAGGCCTCGATGTGGATGGAGGTGTAGGTATCATCCTTGACCATCTTCTCGGACATGATGATGGCGTCTTCGTAGTTATAACCGTGCCAGGTCATGTAGGCGATGAGGACGTTCTGGCCAAGGGCGAGTTCGCCATTCTTCATGGCTGGGCCATCGGCGATGACCTCCCCTGCTTTGATCTTGTCGCCTACTTTGACGATTGGGCTCTGGTTGATGCAGGTACCCTGGTTGGAACGGTCGAATTTCTGTAAGTGGTATTCGTGGATACCGCCTTTTTCTTTGACTTTGATGGTGGCGCTGTCCATGTAGACGACTTCGCCATTCTCAGAAGCAACAACGGCCAAGCCGCTGTCTTTGGCGATCTTTCCTTCCATGCCAGTGCCGACGTAGGCGATAGATGGACGGAGAAGAGGGAGAGCCTGACGTTGCATGTTCGAGCCCATAAGAGCACGGGTAGCGTCGTCATTCTCAAGGAATGGAATACAGGCGGCAGCGACGGAAACGATCTCTTTTGGAGAGACGTCGACGTAACTGACTTCGTCAACTGGGGTGAGGCCGGAATCATCATCGTGTCTCGCGATGACTTCCTCATCAAGGAATTCCTTGACAATTTCTTTGCCTTCGCCGAAGTCGATTTCGACAGGCTCGCCTAAGCGGACGTTGGCCTGAGCGATGAATAAACCTCTTTCGTCATCGGCGCTTAAGTACTCAGCCTTGTCGCTGACGTAGTAATGCATCTTGCCATCCTTACCCTGCATATGCTTGACGATACGGTATGGGGCCTGGATGAAGCCGTAGCTATTGATCTTAGCGTAGGTGCTGAGGTTGTTGATAAGACCGATGTTCTGGCCTTCTGGTGTCTCGATTGGGCAGATACGGCCATAGTGGGTATAGTGAACGTCACGAACCTCCATGGACGCACGGTCTCTTGAGAGACCGCCAGGGCCAAGAGCGGAAATTCTTCTCTTGTTGGTGAGCTCAGCAAGTGGGTTGGTCTGATCCATGAACTGGGAGAGCTGGGAAGAAGCGAAGAATTCGCGGATAGCGGTTGTTAATGGGCGGATGTTGATGAGAGTCTGTGGCTTAGCGGATTCGAGGTCGGTGATGGACATCTTCTGCTGGACAGTCTTGCTCATCTTGGTAAGACCGATTCTGAATTGGGTCTGGAGAAGCTCTCCGACGCAGCGGACACGACGGTTGCCAAGGTGGTCGATGTCGTCGGTCTGGCCAAGGCCATCCATGATGTTGCAGAAATAAGAGAAGCAGGCAACCATGTCGCTGATGGTGACATGGGTGATGCCAGAAAGGTTGAGGTCGGTACCGATCATGGTAACGATGTCGTCTTTCTTGCCGATCTTATCGTGCGCGTAAACCTTAATAGTAGTGACGGTGCTGTGGGTGTCGAGAGCGGTGTTGACATTGAGGGTCTTGGTGAACTTCTTTGGGCTGTTCTCGAAGAATTCGATGTCACGGAGATGCTGGACGTCATCTTTGGTGAGGGTGTGACCCTTGGTGAATGGCTCGCCATCCTCGTTGCAGATGAATTCGCCATTGTCATCGATGATATCCTCAGCGAGGACGCGGCCTGGAAGTCTCTCGTAGAGACCAAGCTTCTGGGCGTATTTGAAACGGCCAGCGCGACCAAGGTCATATCTCTTTGGATCGAAGAATTTCTGAACTAAGAAATTCTCGACGCCTTCTTTGGTGACAGGCTCGCCTGGTTTGAGTTTCTGGAAGATTTCGATCAAAGCTTTGTTGGAGTTCTCGGAAGTGTCTTTGGCGAGGGTGCCTCTTAAGGCCTCGGTGTCGCCGAAGAGTTCTTTGATCATTTCGAAATCAGTAGTGACGCTCGTGCCATCTTCCTTCTTCTCTTTTGGTCCCTGGTCTAAGCCAAGAGCCTTGAAGAGGATGGTGGCTGGCATCTTTCTCTGACGGTCGATACGGACCCACATAAGACCATGGGAGTCGGTTTCGAACTGGAGCCAGGTACCACGGGTTGGGATGATTTCGCCGGTGTACATATGGACACCCTGTTTGGTGTCGAAAGTGTCGCCGAAATAAGCGCCTGGGGATCTGACGATCTGAGAGACGATGACACGTTCTGCGCCATTGACGATGAAGGTTCCGGATTCGGTCATCATTGGGACATCGCCCATGAAGACTTCGGCACCCTCTTTGATTTCTTTGGTTTTCTTATTGTGAATACGAAGGGTGACCTTGAGCTTGCTTGAATAAGTAAGGTCGTTTTCTTTGCACTCGAGTGGTCCGTATTCTGGTTCCTCGAAGTGGGAATCGACGTATTGGATTTCCGTTGTGTTAGCGTAGTTGGCGATCGGGAAGACTTCTTTGAAGACCTCATCGATGCCGCTCTTGAGGAAGAGCTTGAAGGACTCAGTCTGAATCTCAACCAAATATGGGAGTTCGAGAGAGCCGGAGATTTTTGAGAAGTCAAGACGGCCATTAAGCCTTGTTGGGTACTTCTCAAGGTAGTCTTTAACTGCGTTGTTTGCTTTTGCTGCCATTAAATTAGCTCCTTTTTGTCACTTGCTTGGATGACGAGATAACCTTTTTTCTTCTGAAGAACCTCTACCTTATTAAATAAAGAGGATAGATGCTCTTTCACACTGAGGGCGCCTTGCTTGACCCTGATGACGATGATGAGAGAGCCATTTTTGGTCAAATGCTCCCCTGCTTCGTCATAGATCTTGTAGGTGACCTTCTTCCCTGCCCTGATGGGAGGGTTAGAGATTATCGTGTCATAGATGGAGTTGATGTTGAGGTAAACGTCGCTGGTGACGGTCTCTACCTGAGAGGAAACGCCCAAGATATCGGCGTTCTTTCTTGTCAGTTCGAGGGCCCTAAGGTTCACGTCTGAACACGTGATGAACCTAGTAGGGTCGAGGTGGGCGAGTATTAGTCCGATTGGTCCCGCTCCACA
>JAFZUD010000159.1 GCA_017618495.1 Bacilli bacterium
CGCTTAGTCAACCCACTGAACGAGTTCGACTTCGGCGTTGTCGCCACGACGGGCACCAAGCTTGTAGACACGGGTGTAACCACCATCTCTGTCTTTGAACTTTGGTCCAATCTCTTTGAAGAGCTTATCGATGGCCTCGACGCCGTTAGCATCGACGATGCCATGGCGAATGACCTTCATAGCTTCACGACGGCCAGCGAGATCGCCTTGTTTGGCGAATGTGACCATCTTCTCGGCGAGAGAGACAAGATCCTTGGTGACTCCGCTGGTGACTTTGACCTGGCCGTGGACGATGAGCTCGCTCACGACGTTGCGAAGCATTGATTTGTTTTTAGAGGCGGTATAACCGGCTCTGAAGCGAACACCGGCTTTGCCGTGGACGTTCTTTCTACCTTGTGCTGGCATTGTTATTCTCCTACGTAATCACGGAAGTGAAGCCCATAAGTGGCGAGCTTCTCTTTGACTTCTTTGAGCGACTTCTTGCCAAGGTTACGGACTTTCATCATCTCATCCTCGCTCTTCTGAGTGAGTTCCATGACGGTGCTGATGCCCGCACGCTTAAGGCAGTTGTTGCTTCTGACACTGAGGTCGAGTTCTTCGATCATCATGCCCTGATATTTGTTTTCCTCCGGCTTGACCTCTTCTTTGACGAGGCGGTAATTCTTAACCGCGTCATCAAGATGGGTGAACTTGTCGAAGTGGGCCGCAAGAAGCTGGGCGGCCATCGCAACGGCCTCGTGAGGTTTGATGGAGCCGTTGGTGGTGACCTCAAGGGTCAATTTGTCGAACTTGGAGTCGTGCTCAACACGGGTTGGCTCGACGTTGAAGGCGACTTTGATGACAGGCGAGTAGTTGCTGTCGGTTGGGATGACGCCGATGGTGTCGATCTTGCGCTCGATCTTGTTGCCTTCGCTAGTGATATAGCCACGGCCCTGACCGACGAAGATGGACATCTCGAGGTGTCCTTCGCTGTTAAGATGGGCGATTTCAAGATCCTTGTTGATGACGCTCACCATGCTTGGGAGCTTAAGGTCGCCGGCTTTAAGGGTGCCTGGGCCTTTGAAATCAACGGTAAGGGTCTTGACGTCGTTGGTGGTGCTGTCGACCTTGAGAACGAGGTCTTTGAGGTTGAGGATGATGGCGGTCACATCTTCTTCAACGCCTGGGATGGCGGTGAATTCATGACGGACGCCTTCGATCTGAACCGCGAAGACGCTGGCTCCTGGAAGGGCGCTAAGCAAGACGCGGCGAAGGGAGTTGCCAACGGTGAGGCCGAATCCTCTTTCGAGAGGTTCGATCACGAAACGGGCGTAGTGCTCGTTCTCATCATTGACATCGATTTTTAAATCGAATGGTTGGAAAGGGTTAGGAAGACGAATTTCTTCCGCTTTGACGTCATTAGTTTGGTTAGCCATTAATGTAATTTCCTCCTATTAGTCTTTCCTTACTTAGTTTCTGTAAGGGATTAGCCACGCGGCCTCTTTGGAGGACGGCAACCATTGTGAGGGATTGGAGTAGTGTCGACGATGGATAAGACCTGAAGGCCAACGTTCGCTAAAGCGCGGACGGCGCTCTCACGGCCTGGGCCTGGGCCCTTGACATCGACATCGACCTGACGGAGGCCCTGATCATAGGCGCTCTTGCCAGCGGCTTCGGAAGCGAGCTGAGAGGCGAATGGAGTGGCCTTCTTGGCACCCTTGTAACCAAGAGCACCGGAGCTGGACCAGGCAATGACATTGCCCTTCTCGTCGGTAACGGTGACGATGGTGTTGTTGAAGGTGGCGTGAATGTGGACGACACCTTTGGTGAATGTACGCTTAACTTTCTTCTTGCGAGCGTTAGTCTTTTTGGACTTCTTTTTGATTTCAGCCATTTACGTGTCCTCCTTTCATTACTTGGTAGCCTGCTTCTTGTTGGCGATGGTCTTTCTCTTACCTTTGCGGGTACGGGCATTGGTCTTGGTGTTCTGACCTCTGACTGGAAGACCTTTCTTGTGACGAACGCCACGGTAGCAGTTGATTTCGGTGAGGCGCTTGATGTTCATAGCGACTTCACGGCGAAGGTCGCCTTCGGTGTGATGCTTGGCGACTTCGGTTCTTAAGGCGACGAGCTGCTCATCAGTTAAGTCTTTGACTCTGATGTCCTCGCTGACGCCGGCGTCTTTGCAAATTTTTGCTGCGGTTGTGTCACCGATACCATAGATGTAGGTAAGGGCGATGACAACGCGTTTCTCGGATGGGATATCCACCCCTACGATACGTGCCATATTCTTTTAATCTCCTAGAATTAACCTTGTCTCTGCTTGTGCTTAGGATTTTGGCAGATGCACATAACCACGCCATGGCGGCGGATGATTTTGCACTTATCGCAGATCGGTTTGACGGATGGTCTGACTTTCATAAGTTTCTCCTAATGCTTTGTCTAACGTCTGTTGCGTTAGTTCTTATAACGGAATGTGATGCGGCCGCGTGTTAAATCATAAGGCGAGAACTGAACGGTGACTCGATCACCGGGAAGAATACGAATGTAGTGCATTCTGATTTTTCCCGAAACGCTAGCCAGAACCACCGCTCCATTGGCGAGTTTGACTTTAAAGGTGGTGTTTGGAAGGTTTTCCAACACCGTGGCTTCAACTTCAATGCAATCTTCTTTACTCAAATGAAGATACCTCCTAATTCTCACTATGAAGCGTTAATACTTCATAGCCATCCTTGGTGACAAGGACGGTGTTCTCGTAATGTGCGTTGAGCTTGCCGTCTTTTGAGACAGCGCTCCAACCATCGCCTAGAACCCTTATCGCCGGTTTTCCAGCCATTACCATCGGCTCGATGGCAAGGGTCATTCCCTCTTTGAGGATTGGGCCTGTTCCGGCCTTTCCGTAGTTAGGGATGAAAGGGTCTTCGTGCATTTCGTGACCTATTCCATGCCCGGTGTACTCTCTGACGACTGAGTATCCGTTGCTCTCAGCGGTCTTTTGAATAGCCTCTTGGACATCTCCTAGATGCACGCCCTCTTTGATGAGGCTCACGCCGTTCCAGAAGCACTTCTCAGTGACTTCGATGAGGCGAAGCGTCTCTTTGCCGCATATTCCTACTGGGTAAGTGCGGCAAGCGTCTCCCATATAGCCGTTAAGAAGGGAGACAACATCAAGAGAGACAATATCCCCGTCCTTGAGCACCTTCGTTTCGGAAGGGACGCCATGGACCAAGACGTTATTGACTGATGTGCAGATCTCGCCAGGGAATCCCCCATATCCTTCTTCGACGCAGATGCCACCAGCGTCCTCGATGACTTTCTTGGCCATCTTGGCAAGGTATTTGGTGGTCACGCCCGGTTGGACAAGGGGCCCGACGGTCTCGAAGACTTTTGCCGTAAGGGCTCCAGCCTTCCTCATCAGCTCAATCTCACGAGGGGATTTGATGATGATGCTCATTTATGGGCCTCAAGGAAGGCGACAAGTGCCTTCTTTAGGCCTTCTGCTCCGATGCTGCCATCGAAGTCAGAGAGTAAGCCCTCACCCTTATAGAATTCCATAAGAGGGGCTGTGCTCTTGTAGTAATTGGCAAGGCGGACCTTGAAGCTTTCCGCATTGTCGTCTTTGCGTTGCACGATTGGTGTTCCGCATTCGTCGCAGATGCCTTCTTTCTTCTTAGGAGGCATGAAGGTGACGTTATATGAAGCGCCGCATTTTGGGCAAACCCTACGTCCGGCGATTCTTTCGATCAGCTGCTCATCTGGGCAAGAGATGTTGATGACGGTGTTAACCTCACGGTTGATCTCTTTCCCAAACGTTTTGAGGGCCTCGGCTTGCGCGATCGTGCGTGGGAAGCCATCTAAGAGATAGCCGTGCGCGCAATCTTCGCGGGCGAGCCTCTCTTTGACTAAGGCGCAGGTGAGCTCATCAGAGACGAGTCCACCGCTGTTGACGATAGCCTTTATTTGGTTTCCTAGCTCGCTGCCGCTTGCCATAGCCTCACGGAACATGTCGCCCGTGGAGATATGGGGAAGGCCATAATCTTTGGCGATCCAAAGGGCATGCGTGCCTTTGCCCGCGCCTGGCGGGCCCATCAGAACGATATTGAGCATCTTATTGTTGGATTCCTTTCACTTTGTCAAATGACTTACCAGCGAGAAGGCCATCGATCTGCGCGTTGATTTCAAGAGCAACGCCGACGATGATGATGAGACCGGTGCCGCCAAGGGCAAGGGAGCTATCGCCATCGAAGACATTGGCCCAAACGAGGATGATCGGAAGGGCAGCGATGAGGGAAAGCGATATAGCGCCTAAGAAGGTGACCCTATTAAGGACTTTCCTGACATATCTCTCGGTTTCCTTTCCTGGGCGGATGCCTGGGATGTAGGAGCCGTTCTTCTGGAAGTTGTCCGCAAGGTTCTCTGGATCGATCTGCATCTCCGCATAGAAGAAGCAGAAGGCGATGATGAGGGCTAAGTAGATGAATAAGCCCCAGTTCATCTCCCAGTGGGTTCCGTCGAACCACGGCATGGAGAAGGTTCTGTTGTAGTTGAAGATGAGAAGCCACTCGGCGGAAGCCGCTTCTTTTGAGATGAAGCTGGCGATGATCGCCGGAGCGCTTAGGATGGAGCTAGCGAAGATGACAGGGATGACACCAGCGCTATTGATCTTGATCGGCAAGAAGGAGGCGCGCGCCATAGCGGCGGAACCACCACCTTTACCTGCATGCTGTACTGGGATCTTTCTCTTCGAGAGTTCGATGAAGACAACGAACCCGATGATAAGGACCATCGCGAGGATGTAAAGGGCGAATTGGAAGGCACCTTTGATCATTTCGCTCGAGGAGCGGGTCACGGTGTCCGTGATCCATTTCTTCCAAGCGGTTGAGATCTGGGTCGGGAGCGATCTGACGCAGCCGGCGAAGATGATCATGGAAATACCGTTTCCAAGACCTTTCTCGGTGATTTGGTCACCAAGCCACATGGTAAGCATAGCACCCGCGAGGATGACGGTTACGATATAAGCGTAAGTCCAGAAATTGCTCGCGAGATTCAAGGTGATGAAGTCGCTGTTCTCCATGGTACGGATGATGCCATAGCCTTGTACCGCGCCAAGTAAGAGGGTGAGATAACGCGTGGCCATCTCGCTCTTCTTGCGGCCGTACTCACCTTGCTTACTTAATTCAGTAAGCGCTGGCAAGACGTCCTTGGAGAGAAGCTGAACGATAATCTGAGCCGTGATGTATGGCGAGACACCGAGGGCGAAGACCGAGAAGTTGGAGAGAGCTCCACCTCCTAATAAGTCCATGATGGCGAGCGAGTTGCCCGACTTCATGAGGTCATCGAGATTCTGGTTGAGAGTGACCCCCGGTACCGTAATGGCCGCCCCGATCCTGATGACGAAGAGGATCATGATCGAAAAGAAAATACGATTGACAATCTCTTTATTTTTGAAGATCGAGACGAACTTTTTCATTACTTAATAACCTCGGCAATGCCACCTTTTTCCTCAATGGCAGCTTTGGCCTTCGCGCTGAAGGCACTAGCTTTGACAGTGAGTTTTTTGGTTAAAGCACCAGTACCAAGGATTTTAACACCATTGGCGAGGCTCTTCACTAAGCCTTTTTCAACGAGGGCTTTTCCATCGACGGTAGCACCCTCTTCAAAGGCGTTGAGATCATCGAGGTTGACGACAGCCTTGATGACTTTGATGTTGTTGTTGAAACCATACTTTGGAATACGGCGAGCTAAAGGCATCTGACCGCCTTCGAAGCCGTTCTTCTTGGTATGGGCATGAGCGCCTTGGCCTTTCTGGCCACGGCCGGCGGTCTTGCCATTGCCAGAGCCTAAGCCCTGACCTTTGCGGAAGTGCTCTTTGCGGGAGCCTTCGACCACCACGATAGTATGAAGATTCTCAGCCATTATTTATCTCCTTTTGGCTCTTTGGCTTCGTGAGCGCGTGGGGCACGCTTCTCGAAGTTACGTGGAGCTCTTTCGGTTCTCTCGGCCTTTGGGGCTGGGGCTGGATGCATGGCTTTGATTTCCTCTTCGGTCTTGAGGCCGCGGAGGACCATGATCTTGTCATAGCTCTTAAGGGACTGGAGAGCGGCGTCAGTGGCACGGACCACGTTGAGGGCGGTACGGGAACCATAGACTTTGGAAACGACGTTCTTGATGCCGGTGAGCTCAAGGACGGCGCGGACGGCGCCACCAGCGACGATACCTGTGCCAGCTGGAGCTGGTTTGAGGATGACTTTGGTGGAGGTCCAGCTGCCTTCGACTTCGTGAGCGATGGTGCCTTTGACAAGGTGGACGCTCTTGAGGTTCTTCTTAGCAGCGGTTAAGGATTTCTTGATGGCATCCGGGACTTCACCGGATTTTCTCATGGCAAATCCATAGTGGCCTTTGCCATCGCCGACGACGACGAGGGCATCGAAACGCATATGTTTGCCACCCATGACGACCTTGGTGACCTTGTTGATGTCGACGACACGGTCATTGAAGTCATCTTCTTCGCGACGGAATCCGCCACGGCCACCGCGTCTCTCGCCTGGACGGCCACGATGGTCGCCGAATTTACGGGAGCCTGGACGGTCGCCAGCGCGGGAACCGGTTGGTTCGCGTTCTGGGTTGCCAGTAGGATTACGCTTCGCCTCTGGAGCATTGTTAGCGGCTTCTTGAGCCACAACTTCTTTATTTTCTTCAGCCATAGTTTTTCTCCTTAGAACACGAGGCCGGCTTTACGTGCGGCTTCGGCGAGGGCGGCAATACGCCCATGATATTGGTAACCACCACGGTCGAAGACGACCTTGGAGATGCCTTTATCTTTGGCTTTATTGGCGATAGCTTCACCAACTTTGGCAGCGGCTTCGCAGTTGGAGCCGTTAGCAAGCTTGAGTTGGACACTCGAAGTGCAAGCTAAGGTCATACCTTTGGTATCGTCGATGAGCTGGGCTTCGATGTGTTTGTTGGAACGGAAGACCACAAGACGTGGGCATTCCGCGGTGCCGGAGATCTTCGCTCTGACTCTGAGGTGACGACGGACTCTGACCGCCGAACGGGACTCTTTCTGAATCATATGTTCTCTCCTCCTTATTTCTTAGCACCGGTGGCAGCGGCACGCTTACCGATTTTCTTGATGAGGTGCTGGCCTTTGTAGTGGACGCCTTTCTGACCGTAGACGTCTGGACGGTGTGAATCATAGATGAGGGCAGCGGTCTGTCCAACATCGTGCTTGTCGCAGCCTTCGACGACGACGTGGGTGTCATCTGGGCAGGTGATCTTGGTGAACTTTCCGACTGGCTCGACACGGATTTCGTGAGAGTAGCCGAGGAACATGCTGACAGCGCCGTTCTTGATGGAGGCGCGGTAACCGGTTCCGTTGATTTCGAGTTCTTTCTTCCAGCCTTCGCTCACGCCCTTGGCGGCATTGTGAAGGTTGGCCGCGAAGGTACCGTGGTTTTTATGGGCTTGTCTGCTCTCGGTATCTTCGAGAACGCAGTGCAAGGCTCCGTCTTCCTCATGGACGCTGACGCCAGCTAAGAGCTTGACGCTTACTTCGCCCTTTGGACCTTTAACGGAGACAGCGCCATCTTTGATTTCGTAGGTGACGCCCTCAGGAAGAGAGATGGGTTTTAATCCAATACGTGACATAAATGTACTTTCTTCTCCTCTAATTACCAGACGTAGCAGAGAATTTCGCCGCCGACGTGCTCTTTGCGAGCTTCAGCGTCGGTGAGGATTCCTTTGCTGGTGTTGATGATGGCGATGCCAAGACCTTTGAGGACCTTTGGAAGCTTTTCGCATTCCACGGTCACGCGAAGACCTGGCTTACTAATTCTCTTGAGATTAGTGATAACGCGTTCGCCGCTCGCGCCATACTTAAGGGTTAATGTGAGAGTTTTGCTCGCGCCTTCACCCTCGGCGACGAAGGAACTGATGTAACCTTCGGCAAGAAGGATGCGGGCGATTTCTCCCTTGACCTTGGAATAAGGCATGGAGACGGACTCGTAACGAAGCGCATTGGCGTTTCTGATGCGAGTGAGCATATCGGCAATTGGATCTGCAATCATTGTTTATCTCCTTTCCTTATTACCATGAAGCCTTCTTCATGCCTGGGATTTCGCCTTTGTAGGCCATTTCCCTGAGGCAGATACGGCAAAGTCCGAATTTACGGAGGACACCATGTGGGCGGCCGCAGCGCTGGCAACGGGTGTAGTTGCGGGTGCTGAACTTCTGTGGGCGGCTCGCTCTGACGATTAAACTAGTTTTGGCCATATTCGTTCTCCTTAACGTTTGAATGGCATGCCGAGGAGTTCAAGAAGCTTGAAGGCTTCGGCATCGCTTTGAGCGGTTGTGACAATGACGATGTCCATACCACGGATCTTAGCGATCTTATCGTAGTCGATCTCAGGGAAGATGAGCTGCTCACGAACGCCCAAGGTGTAGTTACCATGACCGTCGAAAGCGTTTTTGGAGACGCCACGGAAGTCACGGACACGTGGGAGGGCGATGGAGACGAGCTTATCGTAGAACTCGTACATTCTCTGGCCGCGAAGGGTAACTTTGGTGCCAATGGCCTGTCCTTCACGGAGCTTGAAGTTCGCGATGGACTTTCTGGCTTTGGTGATGACTGGCTTCTGGCCAGCGATAGCGGTCAATTCAGCGACGCTGTCTTCGAGGGCCTTACCATTAGAGGTGGCATCGCCAACACCGATGTTGATGACGATCTTCTCGAAGCGTGGGGCTTGCATGATGGAGGTGTATCCGAACTCTTTGATGAGGGCTGGGACGACCTCGTTCTTATATTTGGCAAGAACGCGGCTGAGCTCCTTGGCTGGAGCGGCTGGTTTCTTGCTGGCTTTTGGGGCCTCGGCCTTTGGGGCTTCTGCTTTTGGAGCTTCGGCCTTTGGGGCAGCTTTAGGAGCGGAGGCTTTCTTAGCGGTAGTAGTTTTCTTAGCGGTAGCTTTCTTTTCTTCTTCTGCCATTGTTTTGTCCTCCTTCCTTACTTATCGAGGTTGGCTCCGCTCTTGGCGGTGCGAACCTTCTTGCCATTTTCCATTGTCATATGGACACGGGTGGCTTTCTTTGTCTTTGGGTCAATGAGAGCGACCTTGGAGGCATCGAGCGGGACATAGATGTCGAGGATGGAGCCTTCTTGGACGTTCTGGGTTGGCTTCTTGTGTTTCTTGTGGACGTTCACGCCTTCGACGACGACTTTGTTAAGCTTTGGGTAAACCTTTTGAACGGTGCCCTGCTTGCCTTTGTCATCACCGGAGAGAACGATGACTTTATCACCTTTTTTGATGTTCATATCTCTTCTCCTTACAAGACTTCGCTAGCAAGGGAGATGATTTTCATGAATCCCTTTTCACGAAGCTCACGGGCGACCGGTCCGAAGACACGGGTGCCGAGTGGGTTATGATCATCATCGACGATGACCACGGCATTATCATCGAAGCCAATGGAGGAGCCATCTTTGCGGATGACCTGTCTCTTGGTGCGGACGATGACGCCTTTGACGACTTGACCCTTCTTGACCTTTCCATTTGGGGCAGCGTCCTTGACGGCGCAGAGGACGATGTCGCCGATGGAGGAGACCTTCATACGGGCTCCGCCGAGCTGACGGAAGATGCGGACGATGCGGGCACCGCTGTTATCGGCGACCACGAGATTCGATTCATTCTGGACCATTATCCGTTTCCTCCTTATTCAGCCTTCGCTTCTTCGGCTGGGGCAGCGACGATCTCATCGGAACCTTCCTTCTTCTCGAGGGCGGCTTCGATGGCTTCGACTGACTCACCGGCTAAAGCGGCTTTATCAATGGAGACAAGTCTCCATCTCTTAAGACGGGAGAGTGGGCGGCAAGCCATGATGGTGACTTCGTCACCGAGCTTGGCCTCTTCCTTCTCGTCGTGAGCGTAATACTTCTTGGAGTATCCGACTCTCTTCTGGTAAAGGGGATCATTACGCTTGGTGCTGACGGTGACGATGATGGTTTTGGCCATCTTGGTTCCGGTCACAACCCCTTGAAGAGAAGTTCTTCTATTTCTTTCTTCCATGGTACTGGTCTCCTTTCTTATTTGCCTTCATGAAGGTGGAGGGCTCTCTCACGCTTCACGGTTTCGGCTTTGGCGATATCCTTGCGGACATAGTGGATCTCGTCTGGGTGTTCGATCTGTCCCACCGCTCTTTGGCGGGAGAGCTCGAAGAGTTTCTGACGGAGGCTGGCAAGCTTCTCGTCTAACTCTTTTGGAGATAACTCGCGGAATTCTTTGATATCCATGTTTATTCTCCTTTCTTAACGATCTTGCAGTTGATCGGAAGTTTGAAGGAAGCCTGACGAAGGGCCTTCATGGCGACTTCTTCAGAGACACCGCCAATCTCGAACATGACTCTGTTCTTCTTGACGACGGCGACCCATCCTTCTGGTGAACCTTTACCGGAACCCATACGGACTTCGGCTGGCTTCTTGGTGAAGGCGAGGTGTGGGAAGATTCTGATCCAGACCTTGCCAGAACGGTCGGTGTAACGTGATAAGACGATACGGGCGGCTTCGATTTGGTGGTCGGTGATGTAGGTTCCTTCCAACGCGGCTAAGCCATATTCACCGAAGGCGACCGTGTTGCCTTTGGTGGCGACACCCTCATAGCTGAGGCCATGTGGGCGGCGGTATTTAGTTCTACTTGGCTGGAGCATTTCTGTTTCCTCCTTCTGCTTTTGGAGCTTTCTTCTCTTCAGCGGCGGCGATTCCAACCTTGTTGGTGCCTCTGCAGCACCAGACCTTCACGCCGATTCTGCCATAGGCGGTAGCGGCGCTGACGGCGGCGAAGTCGATATCCGCACGAAGGGTCTCAAGTGGGACAACGCCCTCTTTGTAACCTTCGCGGCGAGCAATTTCAGCTCCACCAAGACGTCCTTGGCACTGGGTTCTGCAACCGGAAGCGCCAGCTTTTCTCATACGCTGGATGGCTTTCTTCTGGGTGCTACGGAAGGACTGACGGTTCTCGAGCTCAGAAGCGATCCATTTGCCGATGAGGGTGGCATCGACGTCTGGGTTTTTGACCTCAACGACTTCAAGATGTGGGTTGCCACTCTTGACGATCTTCTTAAGACCATCGTTGAGAAGTTTGGTGTTGGCACCATCCTGGCCCATGACGACGCCTGGACGGGCGACGTAGAGGGAGACGGTGACTTTGTATTCGGAATCGGTTTTGACACGCGCGATGTCGATATGGCTGAGAAGGGCTTCCTTGAGTTTTGGCTCTAAGAAGTTTCTGATGGCGATATCTTCACCAAGGAATGTTGCGTAGTCTTTTTTGGAAGCGTACCAATTGGCTTCCCAGCCGCGGTTGATACCAATTCTAAGACCGACGGCGTTAACTTTCTGACCCATTGATATTCCTCCTTACCTTTCTTTCACGGTGACTCTCATGAAGCTTGTGCGCTTGATGATTGGGGAGCTTGCGCCCTTACCGCGTGGTTCGAAACGTTTCATTCTGACACCATCGCTGGCCTGGATCTCGGCGACATAGAGTTTGTCACCGGCCATGCCGAAGTTGTTGGTGGCATTGGCGGCTGCGCTCTTGATGAGCTTGGCGACTGGGTCGCTAGCAGCTTTGTTGACGTGGAAGAGGAGCTCAAGGGCCTCATTGACGCTCTTGCCACGGACGAGATCCATAACGAGACGGACCTTACGTGGGGTGACGCGGACGTCACGGGCGACGGCGTGGGCCTCAGTGACCTTAGCCTTGACTGGCTCGGCCTTGACCTCAGCCTTCTTCTTGGCTGGTTTCTTCTCTTCAGCCTTTGGAGCGGCTTCTGGAGCAGCTTCTTTCTTTGGGGCCGCGGCTTTCTTAGCAGGAGCCTTCTTGGCGGCTGGTTTCTTCTCAGCCTTGGCTTCTTCTTTGACTTCCGCAGTAGCTTTCTTTTTGGTTTCTGCCATAGTTGCTTACTCCTTACTTACCGCTGGCCTGATCACCGGCGTTGTTGCCGTGATGGCCTTCGAATCTTCTAGTTGGGGCGAATTCGCCGAGCTTGTGGCCAACCATATCTTCAGTGACGAAGACGGTGATGTGCTCTTTGCCGTTATAGACGGCGAAGGTGTGCTCGACGAAGGCAGGATAGATGGTCGAACGTCTCGACCAGGTCTTGATGACTTCTTTTTTGCCGGCTTTGTCAAGATCCTCGACCTTCTTGAGAAGGTAAGCATCTACGAACGGGCCTTTTTTGCTAGAACGTGACATGTGTTCGATCTCCTTTCCTTAACCATTACGACGTCTCATGATGAGACGGGTGCTGTTTTTCTTGATGCGACGGGTCTTAACACCCATAGCTTTCTTTCCCCATGGGGTGCGTGGGGCATCGCGTCCGACAGGACACTTACCTTCACCACCACCGTGAGGGTGGTCACATGGGTTCATCGCGGAACCACGGACGGTTGGGCGGATACCCATGTTGCGGTTGCGACCGGCCTTACCGATGTTGACAAGGTTCCAGTCGTCATTGCCGACGATGCCGATTGTAGCGCGGCAGACGCTTAAGACCTTTCTGACTTCGCCAGAAGCAAGACGGAGGATGGTGTATTTGCCATCGACGCCAAGGACCTGAGCCATGGAACCG